>CAIWHF010000237.1 GCA_903912405.1 uncultured Bacteroidota bacterium
CCTCTAGTAGCCGATCCTTCCGGATCTACAGAAGCGTTTCTCCATACCCCAAATGGACTAATACCTAATTTGCAATAAGGTTTTATTTTTTTTATTTCTTTGTTGAGCGACTTAACAAAAGTGGAAACGTTTTGTCGGCGCCAATCTTGACGATTTAGTTGTTCAGGATTATAGGTGCTATATGCAACGGCATCATTAAATTCTACATTAGCGATTCGGTAAGGATAAAAATAATCATCTAAGTGCACCGCATCAATATCATATTTATGCACCACTTCTAAAATAACATCTTGAATGTAATTGCGAACAGCGGGAAGACCTGGATTAAAATAGGATTTGCCACCATAATTGACTACCCAATCTTTGTGCTGTTTAGTAGCATGATTGCTTGGATTAGCATTTTTAGTAGCATCAGTTAAGGCTCTAAAAGGGTTAAACCATGCATGAAATTCTATATTACGCTTATGTGTTTCTTCAATCATAAAGGCTAATGCATCATAATAAGGAGTTGGCGCTTGACCAATTTTGCCAGTAAGAAAGCGCGACCAGGGTTCGTAACTGCTTGGGTAAAATGCATCGGCAGCTGGTCTTATTTGAACGATAGCAACATTACATCCTAATTGCACCAACTGGTCTAAGCGTTTTATAAATTCGCTCTGTTGCTGTTGCGTACTTAATCCTGGTTTAGATGGCCAATCTATGTTAGAGACGGTTGCTATCCACGCCGCTCTAAATTCGTATTTGGGAAAGGCTTGCTTGGCAATCAAGCTATTTGCACAAACAAGCAATAATAAGATTAGGATAAGTTGATTTTTAAATTTTAGTATTGACATATTGCAAATTTACAATTTTCATTTGGAGCAATAAAAAAAGCCGCAATGTATATTGCGGCTTTTGGTATTTATAAATTTAAATTAGTCTTCTTTTTTCTTTTTAGCAGCAGTTTTTTTAGCTGGTTTTTCTGCAGCTTCTTCACCTTCCGTTACAACTTTTTTGGCTCTTGCTTTTTTTGCTGGTTTCTCAGCTACCACAGCCGCTTCTTGCGGCGCCTCGATTGCATGGACTGTTTCTTCAGTAGCTACTTCAAAGTTCAATAAATTACTTGACTTTAATATTTCATACCATTTCAACATTTTTTTCATGTCGCTGATATAAACTCTTTCTAAATCAATATTAGGGTAAACAGATGAAATATAGTTCTTAATTTCTTCGTTGCTTGCTTTTTTATGATCTACAAGGGGCTTGCTAGCTTCATGCTCTTTCATTTGTGTAAACAACTCACTTAATCGAATATTTTCTTCGATGGTATAGATTTCGATACTATCTAAAGGGGTTACATTATGAAGTCTTGCAGAAATAAATTTAGTACTATTGTCAGCTAAGCTTTTTACGATAGCGCCATCGCTTTTTGTAGTTAATAATTGATATAAACCACCTAATCCTGTAATGGCTACGATTTCTCTGTATTGCATAAAATTGTTCTTTTAAGTGGATGCAAAAGTAAATTAATTCTCTTAATTCTTGCTATGATTATGAATAAATATTGCTTTTTATCTAATTAAGGTTACGTCTCCTTTTAATTCTAAAGGCGTTGGACTCGTATTGCCACAAGTACCTTTCAGGTAATAAAAGAAGGTGCCTCCATCTTGAGGTATATCGTTATAAGTGCCATCCCACGAGTCGGTAGGATTTTTTGTGAAAAACACTTCTTGACCCCAACGGTTATAAATCGAAAAGCGTTCGATGGTAATATCGCCAACGAATTTAATTCGGAATCGATCATTATTGCCATCATTGTTTGGAGTAAACGCGTTGGGTATAAATGGCAAACAACAATTGTCGAAACGAACGGTAGCGGTAGCCGTATCTTTGCAATTGTGTGCATCTTGAACATAGAGCACATACACGCCATTCGTCAAATTGAAAATTGACGGGTCATTAGAAAAAGGATTCCAAGTATAAGCATACGGCTGAGTGCCACCTTGTACGATACTTACTATGCTTGCATTAGCATTGCCAACACAATTATTGTTAGTTACCTGTAATTGAATTTGTAAAGAGTCTGGACTAGGTATTTGTATGAGCGTATCATGCAAGCAATTTTTACTGTCTTTTACTTTTATAGTATAAGCTCCTGCAAATAAATTACTAAAGGTATTTTGACTGGTATACAAAGTGGCAGGTACCATTAGATAAAGATAAGAGGGCTTTCCGCCGCTAGCTACAATAGTCACTTTGCCATCTTTAAAACCATAACAAGAAACGGGTGTAATAGTTACATTTGGAAAAGTTAGGGGTGGCAATTCCGTTATTGTAACGGTAGTATCTTTAATACAACCATTGGCATCTTTAATCGTTAATGTATAGGTGCCGGCACCTATAGTTGTAAATACATTATTCGATCCGAAATTCACGCCATCTATGGAATAGTTGTATGGAGCGGTGCCTCCCGTTCCATTTACACTTGCTACCCCATCTTTATATCCAGGGCAGGTAGCATTGGTTAGTGGAGCGTTAATTATTTTAATTTCGGTAGGCTGTGTAATACTAATGGTAGTGTCTTTAATACAGTTGTTATTATCACTTACGTGAACAACATGCGTACCTGCATTTAAGCCTGTTAATATATTAGATGCCTGATATGGATTGGCATCAAATGCATAAGTATATGTAGGTGTGCCACCAGAAGCAGTGATAGTTACTGTGCCTGAATTGTCGCCAAAACATAAAACAGGAGAAGTGATTAGAGTTATTTGAACTGGACTAGGATTTACTAAACTCACGGTGGTATCTTTTGTACATCCCTTAGAATCGATTACATGCAATACATAAGTGCCCGCTAATAAAGCCGTAAAATTATTAGTAGGTCCAAAGGTGTTGGAGTTATATGCATAGCTATAGCCTGGTGTGCCTCCAGAACCCGTTACAAGTATGCTGCCTGTGTTACCGCCATTACAAAGCGGATTGGTTAGGGTTACTTGCACAACTATCGGCGGAGGAGCGGTAATGGAAACAGTTGTATCCTTAATACAACCGTTTATGTCTTTTACATGAATTGTATAGCTACCTGTACTTAGATTGGAGAATACATTGCTAAGGTTATAAGTACTAGTATTAATTGCATACGTATAAGGAGCTATACCAGCATTGCCATTAGCAATAATAACGCCATTGCTTAATCCATTACAAGAAATATTCGTAGTGCTTACTGTAGCGCCTACTACAATAGAATCTTGAATAGTAAGGGTGGTATCTTTGATGCAATTATTAGCATCTTTAATGTGAAGTGTATACGTACCTGCTGCTAAATTGCTAAATATAGCCGAATTAGAATAGGCATTAGTACCAATGGCATATTGATAGGTAGGGGTACCTCCATTTGCTGTTAATGAAATTTTACCGGTGTTGGTGCTAGAACAAATATTTTTAACAACGCTAGCATTAACTTGTAAAGGGCTAGGTTGTGTAATGCTGATAGTGGTATCTTTAATACAGTTATTGGCATCTTTTACATGCAGCACATAGGTGCCTGCTGTAATACCTGTAAATAAAGGATTGTTACTATAGGTACCCGTGCCAATAGCATAGGTATAAGCGGTTGTTCCACCTACTCCACCAATAGTTATAGTGCCGGTGTTTTCACCAAAACAAAGAGGTTTGGTAAAGCTTGCGGTAATACCCAATAAAGAAGGCTGTGTTATAGTAGCTGTTGTGTCTTTACTGCAATTATTAGCATCTTTTATATGAAAGGTATAAGTGCCGGGCGCTAAATTAGAAAAAGTACCATTACTTCCCCAGGCGTTGGTACCAATGGCATATTGATAAGTAGGTGTGCCACCAGTAGTGCTTATTGCAACACTTCCATTGTTGAGACCATAACAGCTTACTGGAGTAATAGCAAGTGTATTTACTAATGGGTTGGGTTGTGTAATGGTAATAAGCGTATCTAAATAGCATCCATTAACATCTTTTACATGAAATAAAAAGGTATTTGCACTGAGGTTTACATAGGTGGTAGAAGCGGTGTATATTCCACTTCCTAATGCATAAGAATAGGGGCTTGTGCCACTATTGCCAACGATGCTTACGGTACCTAAACTTTGTCCAAAACAAAGATTGTTGGTAGTGCTTACGGTAGCATGTACATTAATAGAATCTAATAAAGTAACCGTAGTGTCTCTAATACAATTCACAGCATCTTTTATATGAATAACATAGGTGCCAGAATATAAATTGGTGAAAATATTGTTGGCACTATAAGGCCCTGCACCTAAAGCATATTGATAAGGTGCGGTGCCATTAAAGGCAACGATTGCTATAGCACCATTTTGGAAGGCATTACAAGGTGGTTTGGTATAAACAATATTGCCACCGATTGGAGTTGTGTTGGGCACCACCACAACGGTATCTTTAATACAGTTATTAGCGTCTTTTACATGGATTGTATAAGTGCCTGGAGTAAGGTTACTAAATACATTATTGCTGCCATAGGCGCCGGTTCCAATGGCATATTGAATTGGGTTCACGGCACCCACTACATTCGTAATAGTGATGCTGCCATTGTTGCCGTTATAACAATTTGGTGCAACTTTGGTAATGTTAGGTAAAATAGTAATAGGCGTATTTAAAATAATGGTAGTGTCGCTAAAACAAGCATTGGTATCGGTGGTGCGCACTGTGTATCCACCTGGATTATAAAATAAACTATCGTAGATTGGTCCACTTGCATTATACTGCGTAAAAATAGTAGTAGTGCCTTGTAGAATATTCACATGCAATGGAGGTGTTCCGCCATTAGGTATAATTTTTATTTGTCCTTTTTGAGAACAAACAGGTTGTGTTACAATACTTACTGCACTTGAAGGATTGGGTAAAACAATGATGGTATAGGCTTGTGTTTGTTTACTTACTAATGGGCATCCATTGTCTTCATACGTAATAAAAAAGGTATAGGTACCTGGAGTGGCTGTAGCTAAATTCCAATTAAACGCACCTATTGGACTTGTTGTATTGTTATTGCTGATGCTAAAGGTTGCACCTAAAGGTAATCCATTAGCAGCCATATTAATGGTATTGCCATCAATATCTGTTGGATTGATATTAAAGGTTAATGTACCATTACTTTTACAAATTTTTATTGTAGTGGTATCAATCAATGTAGAGCCAGCTGAATTGTTGGAGATATTACCTACAGGAGGATTGTTATTACAATTATTGATAACAACAAATGTCATTTCGCGCATGCTCGTGCCCACCAATACTCCATTTTTATATTCTTCCACTTGTCCTACCACCAAACTTTTTTGTACGGCATTTGGGGTGAAATTTAATTGGCCATTAGAATTGTTGAAATTGAAGGCGCCTGCAGCGGTGGCTAAAGGAGCTGCACCTGTAAATGGCACAACATACGTAACCGTTCCAGCAGGTTCTAAGCCGTTTACTAAATTAAAATTCAAAGAATCTGAGTTGGGATCAATAGCACCAGGATTGTAAGCAGCTGGTTTATTGATACAAAAAAACGGTGTTGGGATAGTAGTATAAACTGGCGAAGAATTGGGACCATTTAAATTGTTTAATGTTGCAATTAAAGACATAATGCTACCGGTAGGGCCAATAGTAATATTAGTAATGCTATTGCTTCTTCCAGCGGAGCTATTGCCCATAGTTCCGTTAAATTGGAATATCCAATTTGCAGAAAGTGCATTTAAGGTAACATTTGCGGCATATATATATCGCTTTACACCGGGGATGGTGCTTAGCGGGTTAGAACAAACAGTATTGTTAATTTGGTTGCTGCAAACGGGTGTAACCTCAACATTTGAGCCCGCCTGAATGGTAAGGGTTAAGGTGTCGTATGGATTACCATTATTATAAACTAAAACTTCTGGTGTAGAACCCGGAAAGGAAGGAAAAGCAGTGCCTGAACAGTCGCCATAAACAACTAGATATATTTTGTACGTATTGCCAATTACATGAGTATAATAAAAATCGGCCCCATAAAAGTGAGAGGCTTTTGTTTCTTTGTTAGCAAGTAAAAAAGATAAGAGCAAGAATAAGTTGAGCAGTATTCGTTTATATACATTCATCCGTCGAAAAATAAAAAAGTAGAATAAATCTAGGTTTTGTAAAAGTTGGTTGGTTTTCCTATCTACAAAAATAGACAATTAAATACTCTAAAGTGTTGGAAAAATAGATGGTTTCTTTTCTGTAAGGTTAAAATAAACGACGAGAAGATTTGATTTTGGAGACAAAGTCGTTAAGGTCTAAAACCAATCGGTATTTAAGGGTGATAGCTAAAAACAGCAAAATACCTATTATGCTTCTTGTCAATAAATCTATGTATACATTGCCAATAGTAGGTATAAACTGAAATGCGAGCACTATAACTAAGCCAATTAATATGGTATAAAAACTGTTTTTTGTAAAAGGCTCTAGTTGTAATTTACGTTTTACGAGTAGGTATTTACCTATGTTAAAAATACATAATGCAATACTGGTTGCCCATGCAGCACCATATACACCAAACAAAGGGATGCTAATTCTATTAAAGATTAAAATCATGAGTACCAAGGCTAATGAGAGCATGAAAAATGATTTGTAGTGCTTTGAGATGCTCATTATTTCGCTATTCAAGCCGGTGGCCATATCTACTAAACGACCTAGCATTAATATCAACACTAGCGGTTTAATAGCTGCATATGCTGGGGGTAATATAGCAACAGCATTGTCTAAATTTACAGCTATTAAAATACCCATGCCAACCGTTGCAAATAAAATTGTACTACTTGCTCTATTGTATACGTCTTTTACTTTTCCCATATCGTTTGCATGATAGGCTTGGGTAAGTATTGGAAAAGATGCAGCAGTCATTGCTCTATAGGGAATAACAAATAAACTGATGATAAAAACAGCATTAGCATAAATACCAACATCACTAACTCCTTGGTGGGAATAAAAGGCTAACATATTGGCATCTAAAGTGCCCAATAAGGTTAACGATGCACTTAATAAGAGGTGGTACCAAGTAAAATGTAGCAGTTCTTTTCGTTCGGTCTTTTCAAATACTTGCCAATTAAAGGCTAATTGAAAATTTGCTGTTTTGTATGTAGCGATCCACCACATAGCCAGAATAGGAACAGCATACATTAAAACCATTCCATAAAAAAAGGTACTGATACTAATTAATTTTAAACCCGTTAATACTAATAAAACGATTGTAATAATACGAATGAGAATAGCTTGCATAAACGAACTTATTGCTACGCGCATCTGAGAATTTAAATAAGATTCAAAAAGCGTTACCAAACTTATCAGCAATACAAAAAGCGGTAATAAATAAAAATATTGTTCGTTTATCGATCGATCAATAGGTTGATAATGATTGATAATAGAGTTGTGAAGTAAGGTATAAACAATAATAAAAACACAACAGGTTATAATGGGAATTAAAAAACTGAAGCCCAAAAGCGACTTTCTTTTATTGGCCGCCTCTTGGTATTTATGAATATATACCATTAAAGTAGCTGGAGCACCCATTAATAAAAAATAAGAAAAAGTAAGTGCTTGGTTGGTAATGTTTTTTATAAAACCATAAAACTGAACAGGCAATAAATAAGTAGATACTAAAACTATAATAGCACCTAATACCGCTCCAAAAAGCGTCACTAGTGTTGTTTTAATCGATTGTCTTACTACGATGCCCATAGTTTATTTCAAAAAGTTTTTTAGAAATTCACGCATTTTCACCTTAGTCGTAAAAAGCACTTTAAATACTATTTGTTTGATTTTTGAACGGTTAATCTCGTTAAATATAATCAATTCATGCTGAAGCATTGTTGTTTGTAGTTGCTTTAATTTAGATCGATCTGTACTTGCATTGGCAATATGCACCACCTTTGGAGCAGATAAATAATATGTAGACAAGCCAGCTTTTTTAAATTGGTAACACCATAAATGATCTTCTCCATACATAAAAAAACGAGCATCTAATTGATGTGCTTTCATTGTATACAAATCCTTTTTTCTAAACAGGAAATAAGCCCCAGAAACCCAATCACAAGGCGTATCATAATCGCCTCTAAAAAACTGATTGAGCATGTATTGGGATCTCACTTTGTAAGGCAATAAGGCTAGTAAATAACGATTGATTTCTAAAAGTTCTTTAGTTATAGATCTAAAAGATCTGGCATTGTTTTGATATTTGCCATTCTCATAAACCAATTGCACACCTACTACCCCAATGTTAGGGTTTTCTTGTAAGGTTTTAAGCGCACTGATTAAACTTTCCTCTTTAAAATAGGTGTCGGAATTGAGCAATAAAATGTACGGTGTGCTAGCATGAGCAATACCAAGATTATTACCTCCAGCAAAACCATTATTGTTATTATTTATAAGGAGCTTTACGGAAGGAAATTCTTGTGTTAATGCTGCAGGATCTTCTTTTGAAGATGCATTGTCTACTACAATAAGTTCGAATAGTTCTTCATTGCAATGCTTAAAAATAGAGGCTATACACTGTTTCGTGAGCGCTAAGGTATTATAATTTATAATAATGATAGACAATTGCTTACTCATGTCGATTTGTTAGGTATGAAAAACACATGCATAATTTAGAGCAAACTCCAATTGATAATATAGTTTGTGGAATTGCATGTTGTAAAGCAATTATTCGTTTTAAAAAAGTAGGTATGGGAAGAGCCCTTGCATAGGCCTGCATTTCTGAAACAGTAACTATTTTTAAATTTCTTATCATGCGCCACCAGGCGTCGTATGCGAGTATGGATGCAGTAGATACTGGTCCATATTGTTGATATAGCAACAGCCATTCATATACTTCAACTGATGGGTTTCTAAAACAACTATTAGTTACTTGTGAGTCGTTGTAACTCATATTGATTAAAGGCTTGTCTATATATCCGCATGTTGTTGTTTGTAACATTCTTATATATCCTTCAATGTCTACAAGCCATTTATAGGATGGGTTGTACCAAGTATTGAAATTATTTTTAAACAATACTACAGAAGGGTTGCCAATTTTATTTTCTGCTAATAATAGAAAAGGGTTTTTAATAATTTTTTTAAACGCACCTTTTTGTATTGTTTTGTTTTGATAATGGTTTGTTGTTTCAAAATAAGCGTTGTAGCCTGAGAAAATAATTTCTTTATGGTCATCAATAGCACTAGCAAATGCAGATAGACTATCAGCTGAAGAGAAAAAATCATCGTCATGCATTACCTTTATCCATCGTCCGGAAGCATATTCCATACCTGCCGTCCAGTTTTTGGGCGTACCTAAAGCTTCCTTATTTCTTATATATTCTAATGGAAACGGAACACTAAGTGTTTTTACATACTGTTCTATGCTATCATTAGAGGAATCATCTGTTATAATAACCTCTAAATTTTTATACTTTTGTATAGCTATACTATCTAAAAGACGCTTTAAATAGTGGATTCGATTGTAAGTGCCAATACAAATAGAGATTTCACAATTTTTTTGTTCAATCATTGATATTTAAATATGTAAATTTATGAAAACCCTTTTAAAACCTTTGTTTGATGCAGTTTTGTATCGATGGAACAAATTTAATTTAAAAAAACAACAACAACAAATTGCCGGTTTAGATTGGTTTTCCATTAAAAAACTAAAACACGATAAGAGTTCCCATTTAAAATTGCATCGCTCCCAAATAGGAGACTTTTATTACACTCAAGCACAACAATTATATCATGGCTTACAAGAGGTTCTGGTTGAAGAGATTTACAAAGTAACTTTAGCTCCCAATGCACGCATTATAGATTGTGGGGCCAATATCGGTATTAGCGTTTTGTATTTTAAAAGCATTTGTCCAACGGCTGTTATTACAGCTTTTGAGCCAGATAAACATAATTTCGAATTGCTCACCAAAAATTGTATTGTGAACAATTTAAACCATGTTGATTTGATTGAGGCTGCTGTCTGGAAAGAAAATACTGATTTGAAATTTATGGCTCAAGGCGGCATGGATAGTAAAATAAGTATAGGTGCAGAAGAGGGCGTTGTTGTTAAAGCGCAATCCTTAACTAGGTATTTACAAGAGCCCGTTGACTTTTTAAAACTAGATATTGAAGGAGCTGAATTTGAGGTATTGAAAAATATTAAAGATTACTTGAGTAATATTACCAACCTTTTTATAGAATACCACGGTGCTTTTACACAAACTAACGAATTGGTAGAAATATTAGATATGTTACAAAAAGCAGGTTTTTATGTGTATATAAAAGAGGCTTGCAATGTATACCCAACGCCTTTCCTCATCACCTCCAAACATGCCCAATTTGATGTGCAGTTGAATATTTTTTGTAGAAAAGCAAGTAAAGATTAAACCTAAAATAGGCCGTTTTTATAACTAATTCTAATAGGTCTTTTATGAGTGCTGTTATTTTTCAAAAATCTTTCTAAATACTTTAAAATAACCTTGTAAATTCCTTTACTAGGCTTAACTTTGTCGGGCAAAATAACAAATTCTATATTTCTCAATTATGACACTTTCTGTATTACTTAATAGTGCTTCCAATACATCACTTAATTATTTACCCATTGTGATTCAATTGGTGGTAGCCATAGGCTTTGTGGCGTTTATGATGAGTGTAACCCATTTGCTTGGGCCTAAAAGACGCACTAGTGACAAATTAGCCAATTTTGAAAGTGGTATCGAATCGGTTGGGAATGCTCGTCAACCCATGGCAATCAAGTATTTTTTGGTGGCTATTTTATTCGTTTTATTTGATGTAGAAGTTATTTTCTTCTACCCCTATGCGGTGAATTTCAAAGCCCTCGGAAAAGAAGGGTTTTTAGCGGTACTGATGTTTGTAACTTTCTTTTTAGTGGGATTTATCTATATCCGCAAAAGAGGTGCTTTGGATTGGGAGGAATAAACATTTTTATAAAAAACTAGTTTTACAAACAATATTTTAAATTTTATATGCGTCCAGTTCAATATAATACCAACCTTAAAATGGTTGACTTGCCGGAAGGTCATACCGGCGAAGGCTTTTTTGCAACGTCTTTAAATAATGTAATTGGCTTAGCTAGAAAAAACTCTATTTGGCCATTGCCTTTTGCCACTTCTTGCTGTGGTATTGAGTTTATGGCTACCATGGCGGCCCACTATGATTTAGCACGTTTTGGATCGGAGCGCCTTGGCTTTAGTCCACGCCAATGCGATTTATTAATGGTTATGGGTACCATCTCTAAAAAAATGGCCCCTATTTTGCGTCAAGTTTACCTTCAAATGGCCGAACCCCGCTGGGTGTTGGCAGTAGGTGCTTGCGCTTCTAGTGGCGGTATTTTTGATAGCTATTCTGTTTTACAAGGCATCGATCAAGTCATACCGGTAGATGTATATGTTCCCGGCTGTCCTCCACGACCAGAGGCTATTATTGACGGGATTATGAAAATCCAAGAATTGGTGGGACAAGAGAGCTTACGCCGCAGAAATAGTGAACAATATAAAGGACTTTTAGAAAGCTACGGAATTCAATAGCATATGACACACGAACAAATTATTGAAACATTGGAAGCTGCCTTTGCAGGCCAACTAAGTGATTGTGATACCGCACACGGCATTAGCTCGATAACCATACCGGCTGCAGCTAATTTAAAAGTGTTGCAATTCTTGTATGATAGCGAAGATATGCAATTTCGCTTCCTCACCGATTTAACAGCGGTGCATTATCCCAACAGAACTAATGAAGAACTTTGTGTAGTCTATCACTTACACAGTCTTTATTTAAACAAGCGTTTACGATTAAAATTATATGTGCCCGTTGCTGCACCAAAAGTGTTTACAGCATCTAAGCTCTTCTCTGGTGCTAATTGGATGGAGCGTGAAACCTTCGACTTTTTTGGCGTTGATTTTGTAGGCCATCCAAATTTGAAACGTATTTTAAATGTAGATGAGATGGATTACTTCCCAATGCGAAAAGAATATCCGATGGAAGATCCAACGCGTATTGATAAAGATGATGAAATGTTTGGTCGTGGAGGAACAATTTGTTAATTACTTAAAGAAATTATTGCCATGTCAGCACATATACATTTAGACGAAGCCTCTATTCAAAAACAAACGACCACGCTCAATCTTGGGCCTACTCACCCAGCTACACACGGGGTGTTTCAGAATATTTTGGAAATGGATGGAGAACGTATCGTTAGCGCAGTGCCCACTGTTGGCTATATTCATAGAGCATTCGAAAAAATTGCAGAACGTAGACCATATTACCAAATCACTCCACTTACCGATCGATTAAATTATTGCTCATCTCCTATCAACAATATGGGATGGCACATTACAGTAGAGCGCTTATTGGGCATTAAAACACCAAAGCGCGTTGACTATTTACGTGTTATCATCATGGAATTGTCTCGTATTGCCGATCATTTGGTGTGCAATTCGGTAATTGGCGTGGATACGGGAGCGTTGACCAGTTTCGTTTATGTATTTGAATTTAGAGAGCATATTTATGAGATTTTTGAAGCTGTTTGCGGCTCTCGATTAACCACTAATATTGGTCGCTTTGGCGGTTTTGAACGTAATTTTCCTCAAGAGGCATTCGATAAAATCAATAAATTTTTAGAAGCGTTTCCACGCGGTATGAAAGAGTTTGAATCCTTGCTTACGCGCAACCGCATCTTTATGGAGCGCACCATGGGTGTAGGCGGTATTAGTGCAGAAAGAGCGTTGAATTATAGTTTTACAGGACCCAATTTGCGTGCAGCTGGAGTTGATTATGATGTACGTGTGGCGCAACCCTATAGTTCTTACGAAGATTTCGATTTCAAAATTCCAGTCGGCACAACTGGTGATGTATATGATCGTTTCTTAGTGCGCAACCAAGAAATTTGGGAAAGCTTAAGCATTATCAAACAAGCGCTCGAAAAAATTGCTGCTTTAGAAGCTGCAGATCCAAGTCAGAAAGAAGTTTTCTATGCACCAGAAGCAGATAAATATCATTTACCACCCAAAGAAGATGTGTATACCAAAATGGAAGCACTAATCTTCCACTTCAAAATGGTGATGGGTGAAATTGAAGTATTACCAGGCGAAATTTACTCGGCTGTAGAAGGAGGCAATGGAGAAGTAGGTTATTATTTAATCAGCGATGGCGGTAGAACCCCGTATCGCTTACATTTTAGAAGACCTTGCTTTATTTATTACCAAGCATACCCAGAAATTATACAAGGTAGTTTACTAAGTGATGCGGTAGTTACGATGAGTAGTTTAAACCTAATTGCCGGAGAATTAGACGCATAATAAAGACATTAATAACGTATGAAACAATTTTCAGCAGAACAATTAAATCAAGTACAAGCTATTATAGCACGCTACCCTGAAGGGAAACAAAAAAGTGCGCTAATACCTTTGCTTCATCTCGCTCAAGAAACTTTTGGTGGCTGGTTAGATACCGATACCATGGATTATATAGCATCTTTACTAACCATCAAACCGATTGAAGTTTATGAAGTAGCTTCTTTCTATTCCATGTTTCACATGAAGCCCGTAGGCAAGCACGTTTTCGAAGTTTGCCAAACCGGTCCTTGCATGTTAAATGGTAGCGATGAAATCATAGCCTATATCAAAGAAAAATTAGGCATCGAAGCTGGTCAAACAACTGCAGATGGTTTATTTACTTTAAAACCGGTAGAATGTTTGGGTGCTTGTGGATATGCGCCTATGATGCAATTGGGCAAACACTATAAAGAGTTTTTGACCAAAGAAAAAGTGGATCAAATAATTGAAGAATTAAGAACGGCATCAAAAAATTAAAAAAATCATAAAGCAATAGCTTATGTCTAAAAAGATATTATTAGAACATGCCCATATTGAAGGCATTCGTTTTTATGAAACCTATCGAAAAAATGGTGGCTATAGAAGTGTGGAGAAAGCACTAAAAATGAGCCCAGACGAAATTGTAGAAGAGGTTAAAAAAAGTGGCTTAAGAGGTCGTGGTGGCGCAGGTTTCCCCACCGGTATGAAGTGGAGTTTTTTGGCGAAGCCAGAAGGGGTTCCACGTCATTTGGTATGCAATGCCGACGAGTCGGAACCCGGCACTTTCAAGGATCGTTATTTAATGGAATTCCTTCCGCATTTATTAATTGAAGGCTTGATAGTATCTTCTTATGCCTTGGGTTCTAATGCAACATATATCTATATTCGTGGCGAGTATGCGTGGATTACTGATATTTTAGAGCAAGCTATTACAGAAGCTAAAGCTAATGGTTGGTTAGGCAAAAATATTTTAGGTACCGGTTTCGATTGCGAAATTTATGTGCAACGCGGAGCGGGTGCTTATATCTGTGGTGAAGAAACTGCTTTGATTGAAAGCTTAGAGGGCAAACGCGGTAATCCACGTATCAAACCTCCATTCCCAGCGATTCAAGGGCTTTGGATGCGACCTACCGTAGTAAACAATGTAGAAACCTTAGCAGCTGTGGTGCCTATTATTAATATGGGTGGCGACGAATATGCAAAAATAGGTGTAGGAAAATCTACCGGCACCAAACTACTTTCTGTTTGTGGTAATGTAAATAAACCAGGTGTATACGAAATAGATATGACCATCTCTGTAGAAGAATTTATATACAGCGATACGTATTGTGGTGGCATTCCTAACGGAAAAAAATTGAAAGCATGTATACCAGGCGGCTCTTCCGTACCTATTTTACCGGCTAATTTATTATTAAAAACAGCCAAAGGGGAAACCCGTATGATGAATTACGAAAGTCTTGCTGATGGTGGTTTCGCAACAGGATCTATGATGGGGTCGGGTGGTTTTATTGTGTTAGATGAAACACAATGTATCGTTCGCCATACGATGAGTCTTGCTCGTTTTTACAACCATGAAAGTTGTGGCCAATGCAGTCCTTGCAGAGAAGGTACGGGCTGGATGTATAAAATCTTGAAAAACATTGAATACGGTCATGGTAAAATGAGCGATATAGATTTACTATGGGATGTGCAACGAAAAATTGAAGGCAACACCATTTGTCCATTAGGAGATGCAGCAGCTTGGCCTGTGGCAGCTGCTATTCGTCATTTTAGAGATGAGTTTGAATGGCATATTAATAATCCGGTAGAAGCACAAACGCGTAACTATGGATTAGCGCATTATGCAGATCCTATTCATGTGCCAACTGTTTAAAAATAATAATCGCTAACGCGAAAAAAAATATAACATGAGTGAACAAATTAAAGTAACGATTGATAATATTACGGTAGCCGTAGCACCAGGCACTACTATTTTACAAGCAGCACGACAAATTGGAGGAGAAGTAACACCTCCTGCGATGTGCTATTACAGTAAACTAGAAGGAAGTGGCGGCAAATGCCGTACCTGTTTGGTGGAAGTTTCGAAAGGCTCTGAAAAAGATCCTCGACCTATGCCAAAATTAGTAGCTAGTTGTCGTACCCCAGTATCCGATGGTATGGAGGTTAAAAATATTACCTCTCCAAAAGTATTAGATGCTCGAGCTGGTATTGTAGAAATGTTATTGATCAATCACCCGTTGGATTGCCCTGTTTGTGACCAAGCTGGAGAATGTCATTTGCAAGATTTGAGTTATGAGCATGGTGCAAGCAGCACACGATATGAGTTTGATAGACGTACGTTTGAAAAAGAAGATATAGGCCCATATATTCAATTACATATGAATCGTTGTATTCTTTGCTATCGTTGTGTATACACGGCAGATCAACTTACGGGCAAACGCGAGCATGGTGTATTAGATCGTGGCGATCATGCTGCTATTAGTACGTGTATTGGGAAAGCATTAGACAATGATTTTATTGGCAATGTAATAGATGTTTGTCCAGTAGGGGCATTAACCGATAAAACATTCCGATTCAAAAATCGGGTATGGTTTACTAAGCCGGTAGACGCCCATCGTGATTGTCCTACCTGCTCAGGAAAAACAAGATTATGGATGCGTGGTGATGAAGTATATCGCGTGACTGCAAGAAAAGATAAATGGGGCGAAGTAGAAGAGTGGATTTGTAATACCTGTCGTTTCGATAAAAAACAAGCAAGTGATTGGACGATAGAAGGACCAAGTAAAATTGATCGCCATAGTGTAATTGCACAAGGCCATTACGAAGGAGTATTGAAACCGCAAAATTTCTTACCAGAAGTCATTGGTAGAAATCCAAAATTACTGATGAATATTCATGATGTAAGTGGTGTCAATAAAAATGATATTGAATTGAGTAAATTAAATGGTCCTGCTCATGCAGCGGATTTTGAGCAATAATATTATTAACGAATTACAACTTATAACTACATGTTATTACTGACTATAGATTGGAGTTTTATTATAGAAAAATTAATATTAATTTCTGTAATTCTCGGCGCGTCACTGGGTGTAGCTACCTATGCTACTTGGGGCGAGCGTAAAGTAGCTGCTTGGATGCAAGATAGAAAAGGACCTAGTCGCGCCGGACCCTTTGGTTTATTACAACCAATTGCGGATGGTATCAAATTATTTTTTAAAGAAGAAATTATACCTACAGATGCCAATCGATTCCTGTTTATTTTAGGTCCTTCGTTGGCTATGCTTACAGCTTGCATGGCAAGTGCAGTAATACCTTGGGGCCCAAGTATTGAATTGGAAAGCGGAAGAATTATTGCATTGCAAGTAGCCGATATCAATATTGGTATCTTATATGTTTTTGGAGTGGTGAGCGTGGGTGTATATGGTATTATGTTGGGCGGATGGGCTTCTAACAATAAATATTCTTTAATGGGTAGTGTGCGTGCAGCATCTCAAGCTATTTCTTATGAATTAGCAATGGGTATTAGCCTTATTGCATTACTGATGATGACGGGTACATTAAGTTTAGCAGAAATTGTAAATCAACAACATGGATTTTGGGAAAATGGATGGTTTACATGGAATGTGGCAAAACAGCCATTAGGTTTTATAATATTTTTAGTGTGTGCATTTGCAGAATTGAACAGAGCGCCTTTCGATTTGCCAGAAGCCGAAAGTGAGTTGGTTGCAGGATATCATACAGAATACTCCTCCATGAAATTAGGCTTTTACTTGTTTGCAGAATATGTAAACTTATTTATCAGCTCAGCAATTTTAATCACCTTGTTTTTTGGTGGTTATAATTTCCCTTTTATGGATCAAGTTGCTGGTAGTGTGAGCCCCGTAGTATTTTCTATCATTTGCGTTTTAGTATTGTTAACTAAAACGATTATGATGATTTTATTTTTCATGTTCGTCCGTTGGACGATCCCGAGATTTAGATATGATCAATTAATGAATTTAGGTTGGAAATCACTCATTCCATTAGCCCTTGTAAATATGCTAATTACTGGAGCCATTATTATTTGGGTATTAAATTAAAAAGAAATCATGCAAGAATTAACAAATAAAAGAGTAGCTGTAGATAGAAAGCCCATGACCTTCATGGAGCGCCTCTATATTCCTACTATAATAAAAGGACTTTTTATAACAGTAGGTCATATTTTTAAAAAGCCTGCAACGATTAGTTATCCTGAACAGCAACGACCATTTAGTCCGGTGTTTAGAGGCTTACATATTTTAAATAGAGATGAGCAAGGTCGTGAAAAATGCACGGCGTGTGGTTTGTGTGCTTTGTCTTGTCCTGCAGAAGCGATTACTATGGAAGCAGCAGAGCGAACCAAAGGAGAAGAACATTTGTATAAAGAAGAAAAGTATGCCGCTAAATACGAAATCAATATGTTGCGTTGTATTTTCTGTGGCTTATGCGAAGAGGCTTGTCCTAAAGATGCTATTTACTTATCAGAAACCGTTGCGCAAGCCAATTATACTCGTAAGAGCTTTATTTATAACAAAGAAGATTTATTAATTCCAAATCCAAACGAAACACATTAATATGAACCTACATCAACTTGTATTTTGGATTTTATCCGTTATAGCTATTGGTGGCGCCTTAGGGGTGATTCTCAGTAGAAACCCTGTAGCCAGCGTATTGTTTTTGATTGTCACTTTCTTTGCGGTGTCGGGTCATTATATTTTACTTAATGCACAATTTTTAGCTATTGTAAACATAATTGTATATGCAGGTGCCATCATGGTATTGTTTCTGTATGTCATCATGCTTATGAATTTGAATGGTGATGTAGAGCCTCAAAAAAGTAAATTATTACAGTTTGCTGGTATTATTTCTGGAGGCATTTTGTTTTTAGTGTTATTGGCGGCTTTCAAAACTACACAACTCAGTACAACCCCTATCAATGCTAGTACATCCATTGGATTAATTAGCGAATTAGGTCAAGTATTATTTACTCGATTTGTATTTCCATTCGAGATTAGTAGTATATTATTTTTGAGTGCTATGGTAGGTGCCGTAGTAATTGGTAAAAAAGATTAAAATAAGTAAGTATGCCTATTCAATATTATATTTTTCTAAGCCTTGCCTTATTTAGCATAGGCGTAATGGGAACCATGATGCGCAGAAATGCCATTATCATTTTTATGTGCATTGAATTGATGCTGAACGCTGTCAATTTATTAATGGTCGCTTTTTCTAATTATTGGGAAAATAGCAATGCACAGATTTTTGTGTTTTTCATAATGGTTGTAGCTGCCGCAGAAGTAGCTGTAGGATTAGCGATTATCACCTTAGTGTATAGAAAAGTAAACTCAGTAGATATTAATATTTTAAATCGATTAAAAAATTAATACTGCCTTTAAAATTAACTTTTAGAAAGAAAATTTATGATACAATATAGTTACCTCATTCCATTATTTCCATTACTTGGTTTTTTAATCAATGGGTTGGGCTGGAATAAAATACCTAAGTCACTTGCAGGTGTTATTGGCTCTTCATCGATAATTGCCTCTTTTGTAGTTTCCTTAGCTGTTTTTGTTGAGGTGCTTTCGCCAAGTTTTCAAGGGCCTTTCGTGCAGCATTATTTTGATTTTATTCAATCCGGAACACTTTATATTCCGTTTGCTTTTCAGATAGATGCTTTGTCTGCTAGCTTTTTATTAATCATAACGGGTATTGGATTTTTAATTCATGTATACTCTACTTCTTATATGCATGATGATGAAGGTATGGTGAAATATTTTGCATACCTCAATCTCTTTATTTTCTCTATGTTGTTATTGGTGATGGGTGCTAACTACATCATTATGTTTATAGGTTGGGAAGGTGTTGGATTGTGCTCTTATTTATTAATAGGATTTTGGTTTAAAAACCACGCGTATACCGATGCAGCTAAAAAAGCATTTGTGATGAATAGAATTGGTGACCTTGGATTTTTAGTGGGTATGTTATTGGTCTTGTATCATTTCCATACTTTAAGTTATCAAGAATTATTTGACACTATACAATCAAGCGCCGATCAGACAAATATATATACTGCCATTGCCATTTGCTTCTTCATTGGTGCGATGGGTAAAAGTGCACAAATTCCATTATATACTTGGTTGCCAGATGCAATGGCCGGACCAACGCCTGTTTCTGCATTAATACATGCAGCTACCATGGTTACCGCAGGTATTTATATGATTGCGAGAAGCAGTGTATTGTATAATCTTGCACCAATTGCTTTAGATCTTATTACGTGGATAGGATTAGCAACGGCATTATTAGCAGCATCTATTGCTATCAAACAAAATGATATTAAAAAAGTGTTAGCGTATTCTACCGTAAGTCAGTTAGGCTTCATGTTTGTTGCCATTGGAATGGGCGCTTATACAACTGCTGTCTTTCATGTTATTACCCATGCCTTTTTTAAAGCTTTATTGTTCTTAGGATCAGGAAGTGTCATTCATGCAATGGGCGGTGAACAAGATATTCGTTTTATGGGTGGATTAGGAAAGAAAATGCCGCTTACCAAAATTACTTTTTTAATAGGGTGTTTAGCCATTGCCGGCATACCCGGTTTTGCGGGCTTCTTTTCTAAAGATGAAATATTAGCACATGCATACGCACATCAGCCTTTATTATTCGTTGCTTTATTAATGGGCGCTTTGATGACTGCCTTCTATATGTTCCGTTTGTATTTCTTAACCTTTACAGGATCTTTTAGAGGCACCGAACAGCAAGCGCATCACTTACATGAGAGTCCAAAAGCAATGACGCTTCCTTTAATGGTATTAGCTTTATTCTCCATCATTAGTGGTTATATAGGATTGCCAAAAGTAATTTCAGAAAAACATTGGTTACACGATTTTCTTTCTACAGCAGTGACAGAAAAAGAACTCCATGAATTGAGCCATGCTACAGAATGGATGTTGATGGGTGTTTCCGTTGGATTGGTAGTAGTGATGATTGCGCTTGCATATAAAGCAACACAAAAAGCGCAATTTTCAGCGGCAAAAGGATTAGGCAAAGTACTAGAGCATAAATGGTATGTAGATGAATTATATCAAGCCATTATACTTACACCATTGAATCATCTAGGTATTTTTTTACAGCAAATAATTGAAAAATCAGGTATTGATGCTTTAGTAAATAATATTGGTTCAAGTATACAATGGTTAAGTACGCGCGTTCGCTTATTACAAAGCGGAATTGTTGGTTCTTACATTTTCGTAATGGTACTTGGTATTATTTTATTACTTAGCATCGGATTTTTAAGTACAATTTTATAACATTCTCATAATTTATAAGTCATGATTTTAATAACCTTATTGGCACTTCCTTTTGTTGCAGCATTATTAAGTTTACTAGTGCCACAACAAGCAAAAATACTTGCACTTGTTAGTAGTGCATTGGCTGTATTGATTACCCTGTATATGTCGATGCATATTGCAGAAGGAGCATTAACTGTAGCGCAAGCTTGGTTGCCCGATTTAGGTATTCAATTTGCTTTGCACGCAGATGGGTTAAGCTGCTCATTAAGTTTGCTTACAGCATTGGTTAGTTTCCTCGTTTTTCTAAACCTTAATAATAAAGAAGTTCCAAAAGCGGCTTCTTTTTACAGCTTATTATTATTTGCACAAACCGGTTTGATGGGTGTGTTTTTAGCATCAGACGCTATGCTCTTTTATTTCTTTTGGGAATTAGCGCTAATACCTATTTATTTTCTTTCTTCAATTTGGGGTGGAGAAAATAGGATTAAAGTCACCTTCAAATTTTTCATTTATACTTTTATTGGTAGCTTAATGATGTTGGCAGGATTAATCTATTTAGGATTACAAACACCTGGTGCTGATGCTTTTTCCTATCACGCTTTAGTAGCTGTGGGCAATAGTTTAAGCAATACACAACAAATTAGTTTATTTGTATTATTCTTTTTAGCCTTTGCTATTAAAATGCCTATTTTCCCATTTCATACTTGGCAACCCGATGCGTATGACGAAGCACCTACTAGTGTTACTATTTTCTTAAGTGCATTGATGGTTAAGATGGGTTTATATGCGGTACTTCGTTGGTTGATGCCCGTTTTGCCAGAAGGCGTTTCTTATTGGTCAAACACGGTAATAATTTTATCTATCATTGGAATTCTTTATGCATCAATTATTGCTTTACAACAAACGAATATTAAACGCTTTATTGCATACTCTTCTATAGCTCACATGGGTTTGATGTGTGCTGCTGCTTTTGTACAAAATGATCTTGCATTACACGGCGTTAAAATCCAAATGTTTATGCATGGTATTAATATTGCCGGCATGTGGTTGGTAGTAAGTATAATAGAAAATAGATATCACACAAAAGATATGAATGCGCTAGGTGGTATTGCAAGCACTATGCCTAAACTATCCATAGCTTTTGTAATTATTTCTTTTGCAAATATTGCATTACCCCTAACCAATGGTTTTGTTGGCGAGTTTATGTTGTTTGCTGGTATCTTCTCTAGTGCAAACCCTAACCATGTGCTGTATATGGTATTGGCAGGTCTTGGTGTGATATTAGGTGCAGCATATACCTTGCGTATGCTACAGAAAGTGGTTTTTGGAACAGCTTCCACAACTCAAGCAGTAAAAGATTTAAGTATAAATGAATGGTGTGTATTAGCAATCGTGCTTTCCTTAATTATAGCCTTAGGGGTGTATGCTAAACCATTATTAACCTTAACGAGTTTTTAAAATAACAATTTCATTAACGATATATTAGTTCATCATGATTTTAATAATAACTGCTTCTATAATTGGTGTTGTATTACTTTTCGCAAGTTTTTTACTGAAACATACCAGTAGTTTGCTGCATTTGGTAACTGTTTTGTTTGCTGCTTTATTTGGCGTAGCCATTTGGGAAGCTTTGCAACCAACAGCTATACTTACCCAGTCGTTTTATTTAGATGCCATCCGTGTAGATAGATTTACTAATCAGTTTAATGTATTAATTGCCGGCTGTTTGTTTTTATATATTCTCTTAATGAAGAAACATATTGCTGCAGTTGGTAAATATAAAGCCGAGTATTTTGCTTTAATAGCTTTTATTATGGTGGGTATTTTTATGTTGAGTAGTTTTAATAGTTTACTAGTAATGTTTCTAGGTATAGAAATCGTTTCTATTCCTCAGTATATATTAGCCGGTAGTGATAAAGAAAATTTAAAAAGTACAGAAGCTTCTTTAAAGTATTTTTTAATGGGCGCTTTTTCAACAGGCTTTTTATTAATGGGAATTACCTTGCTTTACGGCGCTACCGGTAATTTTATGGTTAGTGAATTTAATTTTTTACAAGCAACGAGTATCAACCCTTTAGCTTTGGGCGGCGTATTATTATTAATTGTTGCTTTTGGATTTAAAGTATCGGCCGCTCCCATGCATTTATGGACACCCGATGTATATGACGGTACGCCTACACCCTTTACGGCATTTATGGCTACTCTAGTAAAAGTAGCTGCATTTGTAGGGTTCATGCGTTTATTCCAAACATCTTTTACCGCTATAAGTTCATCTTGGTCATTGGTATTATCTGTAGTTATTGCGCTTACTTTATTTGTAGGAAATATTACAGCGGTATTTCAACAAAGTGTAAAACGCATGTTGGCCTATTCGTCAATTGCTCAGGCTGGATTTATGCTTTTTGCCATTATTTCTTTAAATGCAATAGGCCGTCAAGGCATGCTTGTTTATACCGTTGCTTATTCAGTTGCAAGCATTTGCTTCTTTGCTATTTTAATTAAAATGAAAGATTATACCTATGATGGGTTTAATGGATTGGCTAAAAAACAACCTTTTATCGCTGCTTTGGCTACAATTTACATGCTTTCTTTAGCAGGTATTCCTTTAACTGGTGGATTTATGGCTAAATACTACATGCTTAAAGCGGTATTATTTGAGGGCACCTACATGTGGTTAGCTATTTTTGCCTTATTGATGGCAGCGGTAAGTGTTTATTATTATTTTAAAGTAATAATTGCCATGTATTTCAAAGAAGGGGAAGCTGCAATGGTAGATTCCTTTACGAAAGAAGAAAAATTATACCTTACCATAGGTGCTATGGCATTACTCGTTGTGGGCATATTCCCAAGTTTAGTTACCGGAACTATTTAGGTTTAAAAGATTGAAAACGAACTTTAAAAGGGCTGCTACTAAGCAGCCCTTTTTGGTATAATTTACCCACATCTGTGCATTTCTTTCTAAGGCAGCTAACAAATACCTTAGTATTTTTATACTTCACAAGATTTTAATTGTAGGGTATGGATATAGAACAATTAATGCCGCATGTAGAAGCACTTGTATTTGCTAGCGAGCGACCAATAACACAAATTGAAATTACAGAAATGATCAGTCAAGCAGTAGAGCTTCCAATTGAAATGGAGCGTATTTCTATTTGCATAGAGGCTATCAAAGAAAAATACGTACAAGAGTTTTATCCGTTTGAGTTGCGAGAAATTGGGGGTGGATTTCAATTTTTAACTAAAAAGGAATACCACAGAACGGTGTTGCAATTAAACGGCGACAAGTACATTAAAAAATTATCTACTGCAGCTATGGAAACCTTAGCTATTGTAGCTTACAAACAACCTATTACTAAATCTGAAATTGAATATATAAGAGGTGTAAGTGCAGATTATTCTATTCAGAAACTTCTAGAAAAAGAACTTATTGTTATATCTGGTAGAAATGAAGATATGGTTGGAAAGCCATTGATTTATGGTACTTCAAAGAATTTTATGGATTATTTGGGCATCAATGACCCAAGTCAATTGCCGCAATTAAGCGAATTGGCAAACGTAGACATTGTAGTTCCAACTGCAGCTACAGAAGCGCTTCCAGATGATACTCCAGGTAAATTAATCGTATCGGAAGATGGAGAATTAGTAGACCCTACAGATACGAACTAAGAAAGATGCTATAAGTTTCCATTTTAATTACAATTCTAATTTTTGTTTTAACCATAAATGCCTCAGTTTTCTGAGGTATTTTTGTTTTAGTGGGCATAAATTTTCTTATATTTATAAAAATTTTATCGTGAAACAAGTCATTTTAGCAGTTTTAGTTTTATCAATTTTTTCAGCTTCTTCTTGCAAAAAACTAGAGGGAGATAACCAAAACCTAGTAGCCACCAACCAAAGTGTATTCGATTTGATGTCAACAAAACAGGGTTCTTGGTGGATGTATGGCAACAGAAATGATACCGTATTTATACGTTATGCAACCGGTAAAGACACGACTAAACTGGGCTTGAAATATAGTTTTTATACCCGTAGAGATACGATTACTACCACTACTTCTCCGGAGTTTTTTGGTAAAAATGAAGGAAAGTACCTAACCCTTGTAGATTTAGATGGTAATGAAACCAATTATATCAATTATGTATTTTGGTATGATGGGAAAACAAGCTGGACTAATGATGGCGAGTATAATTCAGGCACCATTTTAGGAAAAGTTATAGTTACCATATCTTCCTCAATCGTTCAAACAGGGCTCACGATAACCCAAAATGGGAAAACTTATACCAATGTATATCATGTACATTCTACCTTAAAAGCAGGCGCATTAAATATAGATTTAGGTACGCTGGATATTTGGTTTGCTAAAAACATTGGTATCATTAGAGAAGAAGCCGATTTAAATGCACTAGGGCTTTATAAAAATAAGTACACCGATTCCCTTATTAACTACTATATCAAACCTTAAAAATTAACCCACTACCAAGTGGGTTTTTTTGTGGATACATTTGTGCACAACCCAGCACTTGCTCCAACAAATATGATATTAAATAGCATTTTATTTTTGTAAATAATCTATTACCAAGTTAACTTTGCAAACACCATTTAACGCGCTTATATATTTTTAATTTTATGTCTTTATTTGCTCTACAACGTAACGAATTTAAAAGCCGACACATTGGCCCTCATCAAGAAGCGACTGCAGCTATGCTTACAACCATAGGTGAAAGTTCATTAGACAGCTTGATAGATAAAACGGTGCCTAATGCTATACGCATGCAATCGCCTTTAAATTTGCCAGCTCCAATGCATGAAGCTGCCTATTTGCAACATGTACAGGAAATGGGCAGTAAAAATATCGTAGCAAAGAATTTTATTGGGCAGGGCTATTATGGCACCTATACACCGAGCGTTATATTGAGAACTATATTCGAAAATCCAGGATGGTATACACAATACACGCCTTACCAAGCAGAGATTGCCCAAGGGCGCTTAGAGAGTTTATTGAATTATCAAACTATGGTATCCGACTTAACAGGATTGCCCATAGCAAACGCTTCTTTACTAGATGAAGCAACTGCTGCATCAGAAGCGATGACGATGTTCTTTAATATGTTAAATAAAAATCAGGATAGTATAGAGCGTCCTAAATTTTTTGTAGATCAACATTGTTTCCCTCAAACTATAGATGTATTAAAAACTAGAGCATTACCAATTGGTATCGAATTAGTAATCGGTGATTATAAAACAGCCACCCTTGATGCTACTTATTTTGGTGCATTAGTGCAATATCCAAATGATAAAGGAAGCATCGAAGATTATGCTAATTTTATTCAAGCAGCACATCATGCTGGTGCATTTGTAGCAATGGCAACGGATTTGTTGGCACTAACTTTATTGAAAAGTCCAGGAGAATTGGGAGCAGATGCTGCTTTAGGATCTGCTCAACGATTTGGTGTGCCTATGGGTTTTGGTGGTCCGCATGCTGCCTTTTTTGCTGTGTCTGATGAATTTAAACGTCAAATTCCTGGTCGTATTATCGGTATAAGTATCGACGCAAATGGCAACAGAGCCTTACGTATGGCCTTGCAAACACGAGAGCAACATATCAAAAGAGAAAAAGCAACTTCTAATATTTGTACCGCACAAGCGTTATTAGCAAATATGGCTGCGATGTACGCCGTATATCATGGTCCACAAGGCTTGAAAACTATTGCAACACGAATCAATCAATTAACATCAGCGCTTGCTACTGCCTTAAAAGCTATAGCGCCAAATGTAATTAACGTAGAAAATGCTACCGCATTCGATACCCTATTGGTGCGTGTGCCTGCAACAAAAACGATTGCTGCTTTAGCTTATGCGGAACATATCAACTTTAGATATTTCAACGAAACACAACTTGGTATTTCATTAGATGAAACTACGAGCGTAGAAGATATCAATGCAATTATTGCTTTATTTGCGAAAGCTTATGAAGGAATCAATACTGCTGCAAGCATCGTTGATGCGTCTTTGCTTCCAAGCGCTTTAGAAAGAACTAGTGCTTATTTAACGCATTCGGTTTTTAATAG
>CAIWHF010000238.1 GCA_903912405.1 uncultured Bacteroidota bacterium
AAACTTTTATTTGTTTACTTGCCGCTGCTCCTAGAGGCACTAATCGTTCCTTATTACCCTTCCCTACTACCTTTATAAAACCTGCCTCTAAAAACAAATTAGATACTTGCAAGTTTATTAATTCACTTACCCTTAGTCCACAACTGTAAAGTGTTTCAAGCATGGCTAAATTCCGCTGCCCATCGGGCTTACTTCGATCTATAACCGATAATAGTAAATCAATTTCTTCGATACTTAAAAAACTAGGTAATTTTCGAGCTAATTTAGGTGCTTCTAATATTTGTGTTGGATTTTCAGTGATTAAACCTTCCACTTCTGCATACTGAAAAAATGATTTTAGTCCACTTACAATTCTTGCTTGCGAACCAACAGCTAGGTGCAACTCATGCAAGTAGCTTATAAATTCTTTTAAATGGTTTAATCGAATTTGATCGACAGCAAGATCAGGATACTGAATGGATAAAAATTGTTCTAATAATTGAACATCATGCAAATAAGCATCTATGCTATTTTCCGACAAAGAGCGCTCTAATTGTAAATAGGCTTTGTAGCCCGTAAAAAAACCTTTTTGCATGATTCTGTTGCAGCGCGTATATTTCTGTCAAATTTAATTTAATTTTGATGAAATAAAGAAGCCCATGCACAAAATAGCCATTATCAACGGACCCAATTTAAACTTATTGGGTAATAGAGAGCCTGAAATTTATGGAGCAGTCTCTTTCGAAACTTATTTTGCGCATTTGCAAGAGCACTATCCAAGTGTGGAGTTTTTTTATTTTCAATCTAATATAGAAGGCGAAATCATTAATCATCTTCAAGCCTGCAATCAAAATGTTGATGGCATCTTATTAAACGCCGCTGCTTATACGCACACTAGTATAGCGATTGCCGATACCATAAAAGCCATTAATACGCCGGTTATAGAAATTCACATCAGCAATGTTTTTGCTAGAGAAGATTTTCGCAAAACGTCCTACATCGCAAGTGCTTGCATAGGAAGCATATCTGGTCTTGGATTGGAAGGCTATGCGCTAGGCGTTTCTTATTTACTCACTAAAACGAAAGCCTCTTAAAAAGGCAACTGTTTCCATTCGTTTCTTTCCTTCTAATTGCAACTCATCGATATACAACCAAGCATCTTTGCAGGCAAAACGAATATAGCTTTTAGCATCGGTCTGCATGGTTCCTATTGCAACGGAAGGTAATTCGTTTACAGTATGCGATTGAAATACTTTTAATTGTTTTTGTTCTAAATAGGTATAGGCTGTAGGAAAAGGCGCTAAGCCTCTAATAAAATTAAAAAGCGCTGCTGCCGACTTATTAAAATCTAATTGCAAATTTTCTTTAAATAATTTAGGGGCATGCTTAAGGGTAGTTTCATCAATAGTATCCTGGGGCACTTCTTGTAAGGTGCCGGATTCTAATTGTCGTAACGTAGTCACTAACAATTCTGCACCGAGTAGCATTAAGCGCTGGTATACGGTGCTAAAATTATCTTCTTTAAAAATGGGGGTCTTAGATTGCAATAAAATATTTCCTGTGTCAATTTGATGTTTTAATCGGAAGGTAGTCACCCCAGTTTCAGTTTCGCCATTCATAATTGCCCAGTTTATTGGTGCCGCTCCTCTATATTGAGGCAGTAGCGATCCATGAACATTAATCGTGCCCTGTTTAGGCATATTCCAAACTACTTCAGGCAACATTCTAAAAGCTACCACAATATGCACATCGGCTGCTAAATCTTGAAGCGTAGCAATAAATTGTGGATCTTTTAATTTTTCTGGTTGTAATATATGTAGCTGATGTGCTAATGCATATTGTTTCACCGCAGAGGCCTGCAATTGCATGCCTCTCCCAGCTGGCTTATCCGGTGCTGTAACAACGGCTAAAACGTCAAACCCATTTTGCACTAATGCATCTAAAGAAGCTACAGCAAAATCGGGCGTCCCAAAAAATACCACTTTCAAACCCATATCCTATCAAATTTGCTACAAAGATTTGATATTTATTTCAATATCACAATTATATCTAGCATTAAACTTTTAAGTAGCTTTAAGGTCTATAGAAGTAGATAACTACTATGCAAGAACAATCGGATTGGTCGGATGAGCAACTATTGCTATTATTTAAAGACCCGAAGCAACAAGAACAAGCCTTTACACACTTGGTAAACAAATACCAAGAACGCTTGTATTGGCATATTAGACGCATGGTGGTAGCTCACCATGATACCGATGATATTTTGCAAGAAGTATTTATAAAAGCATGGCGACATTTAGATGGGTTTAGAGGAGATGCTAGTTTATTTACTTGGCTTTATCGAATTGCCACCAATGTTACATTAACTTATATAGCTGCTGCCAAACGAAAAGCGCATAGTAGCTTTGATGCCCATAGCAGCTACTTCGAGCAAAAACTAATAGCAGAAAAGGGGTATGATAGCCATAAAATTGAGTGGAAATTGCAAAAAGCGCTGCAAACCCTTCCAGAAAAACAAAAAATTGTTTTTAATCTACGCTATTACGATGAACTCCCCTATCATGAAATGGCGGCCATATTAGAAACGAGTGAAGGAGCACTAAAAGCATCCTATCATCATGCAGTAAAAAAAATTACTGCTTCTTTGAAAGAAGATTAAACGAATAGCAAATTAATAAGTCAAAGAAATAGATGCAAGAAAACAATAAATACGAAACATTATTAGGTAAAGCCCAAAGCAGCGACATAAAAACACTGTTGCAGGCGCCTGATGCTTATTTTAAATCGAATGCATCAAAAATAATGGCTTTGATAAAAGCAGAAGCCCCTTTTTATGCAATTAAAGCTACCCCTTATGATATTCCTCCAAACTACTTCAATACTAATCGCTTTATCCCTACTAATAAAAAATCGATAGTTTTGCAATGGACAACTTTAAAATGGGTTGCCGCTGCAAGTATTATATTTTTTATTGGTTTGCAATTTTTCAATAAGCAAACAAGCAAAAGCAATATCGACCTTTCATCTGTATCCAATGAAGAAATGGCTCTTTATTTGCAAGAACACGAATGGGTGCATCAATCGGAACTACTAGAAGCTCCAAGCCTTGAACAAATTTCGGAAGCATCCATTGATGAACTTTTAAAAGAACAATTAAATACTCTATAAATTTATACACCATGAAAAAACTACTCTTTTTAGCCTTAAGCATCTGTAGCTTAGCTGCTTTTGCTCAACAAGGGCGTATGCAAGAAAAATTAGAAAAAGTAAACAATTTAAAAATTGCTTACCTCACTAAAGAATTAGATCTAAGCACCGCACAAGCAGAAAAATTTTGGCCAGTTTATAATAACTATGAAAAAGAATTAATGCAAACCCGCAAGTCCTTCAAGCAAAAGCACATGAATGATCGTATGGATGGCTTGAGCGATAAAGAATCGAAGGATTTGTTAGATGATCAAATGGCTATGGAAACAGCTGTAATTGCTATACGTAAAAATTATAGAAACGAATTTTTGAAAGTTTTATCTCCGCAACAATTAGTAAGCTTAATGGATGCCGAGAAGCACTTCAATCAAATGCTAAAAGATAAAATGAAAGAACGCAAAGAAGACAGAGCGCCAAGAGATAAAAATAGATTCTAATAAACTATAAAGAACATTAAAATGCCAACCCTTACAGATAAGCGGTTGGCATTTTTACATCATGATAAAATAAAAATTGCCAATGTTCTAATCTTCCTTGTTCGGCGTATTGTGCACGCAGTTCCATTGCCTTTTTACCATTGGTATCATATTTAGCAACGTACTTCATAATCATCTGTTTGTATTGAGGTGCTTCATCACCACCATAGAATATAATATCTTCTGCATCTTTTATCCAAAAAACAATGTGTTGCAAAGAATGAGCACCCGAATGTTTGAAGAAAATATAATCATCAATAAGCCCCTCATCGCCTGCTAACCACTGTATTTGATCGGAGCTTAACCAATCTGCGTATAACTCATTTTGATAAGATGGCGCCCCTTTTTCTAATGCATAAGCAGCCTCTGGTCCATAGATATAATATTGAGCATTGGGAAACATTGCACTGGCAGTACCATCATCATGTTTTCTTAAAATACCCCCGGCGTGATCTTTATGCAAATGCGTCAAAAGCACTTTAGTTACTTCGCCAGCGCCAAAACCATGTTTAGCTATATTCTCATGAATTTGCGGTATACCCGCAATTGTATTATATCCTAATCCGGTATCTAATAAAATCACATCCCTATCCGTAACCACTAAAAAGGGTTGGATTTCTACCAACAAAGAACCCGTTGGGCGATCTGTTAAAATATCGGTTTCTATATTGAAGGGAACAAATTCTTTATCATGTCCAATTGTAAAAACACCTTCTGAGAGTGGAAAAACTTTTGCCATTACTTATCGAATTAAAACTTGTCTATCGGCATCTAAACGCATCAATATAAATATTAAGACACTAAAAGAGAGTAAGGAAGAACCGCCATAACTTAGAAAAGGTAAAGTAATACCAATAACAGGAGCGAGCCCTATAGTCATAGAAATATTGATAGCAAAATGGAAAAACAATATAGCGGCCACTCCATACGCATAGATACGTGAAAAAGCAGAGCGTTGTCGTTCGCCTATAACAATAATGCGTAGCATCAAGAAAATATACAAACCAATGAGCCCAAGACTTCCTACAAATCCAAATTGCTCACCTATAGCGCAAAAAATAAAATCGGTATGTTGCTCCGGCACAAAATCATTTTTTGTTTGCGTACCATTTAGAAATCCTTTACCCCAAAAGCCGCCCGAGCCAATAGCAATTTTAGATTGCGTTACGTTATAATCGGAAGCATTTCCTTTTTTAGAACTATGTCCATCCTCCGTATCTTTTCTATATTTATCGGGCACTTCTTGTCCTAACATAGAATAAATACGATCGATCTGATACCCTTGCAATACCTTTTTAAAAGTAATTGGTACGATAAATTGAGAAAATAAAATACATACTGCCCATATACCAATTAATAAACCACGTGCTGTAACATTTCTTTTAATATCGCGCCAAGACAAATAAGCAACAATGGCTGCCAAGAGCGTAAGCACTATAAACATGGCCAAACTACTCAGTAGTAGTGTAGTAATGGTTAATACAATTAGAGATAATCCTATCACTAATATTGAAATCGGTAAGCCTTCTCTATACATCACCAAGAAAAAAGAAAAATATACTAAAGCTAATCCTGTTTCTTTTTGAAGAATGATCAGTATCGCTGGAAATAAGGCTAAGCCAATACCTATCATTCTATATTTCCAGGTATTAAAATTGGTTTCGGGAGAAGATAAAAATTTAGCTAAGGCTAAGGCTGTAAAAATCTTACATACCTCGCCGGGTTGAAACGCAAAACTGCCAATTCCCAGCCACGAATGAGACCCCTTTACATCTTTACCTATAAAAATTGTGAGTACGAGCAAGGTCAATCCAAGTGCATAACCTAAATAAGCAAAGGAAGCAAAAAACTTACTTTCTGTAAATAAAATAAGCATTCCAACAAACAAGGATACCCCTAGCCAAATAGCCTGCTTCATGTGACTTTTATGCATCAAAAAAACACTCACATCCGTAGTTCTATATTCTACAGAAAAAACAGCACTCATGCCTATCAAAACTAATAGTAAATACACAAACAATAGTTTTGTATCAATACGTTGAAAAAGAGAATTATTAGTGTTTTGCATTCGTTATAATTAATGTAAGCCAGTTTTTTTACTCGTTTCTAATAGGGTCTTGAAGGTGCTTCTTTCTTTTAATAAGCCATTTTTAAGTGCTTGTTTTTTATCCCAGATAGCCCTGTCTTTCTTACGACGAGCAGAATCGATAAGGTAGGTATAAGAACTAATTAATTTTGCATTAAACATATTGGCTTCTATTCCTTTTCTGTTGGATGCGATGGTGTCTTTTAAATATTGTTCAATCATTAAGCTCGCTATTGGACCAGCCCATGTTGCTCCAAATCCTGCATTTTCTACAATAACTGCAATAGCAATTTTAGGATGTACGCGTGGCGCAAAAGCAACAAACATAGAGTGATTTTTCATCTTCATGGCTACTCCATTCACTAAGGCTTTATTTTCTACCGTACCCGTCTTAGCACAAATTTCTAGTCCCGGTATACGCGCTATCATACCCGTACCCTTATCTACCACATCCATCATACCATAGGCTACGGTAGAGAAGGTAGAATCGCTGATATGGGTAACTTGATGTTTTTCTAAATAGGGTTTTAATTTATCTACGCGTTGTTTATTGCCTATGGCTTTCACAAAGTGTGGCGTATAATAAAATCCGTGATTGGCAACAATGCACATGGCATTAGCTAATTGAAGCGGAGTAAGGGCTACCTCACCTTGACCCATGCCCAAAAATACATTGGTACACGAGTTCCAGGAGCCATTATACATAGCATTATAATCTTTAGTATCAAACAAGGTACCACTTCCTTCATAAGGGATATCTATACCCGTAGCATGACCCAAGCCAAAAGAGCTCATATATTCATACCATTTGTGCAAGCCTACTTTTACATCACCCCATTTGCGGGCATCTACCGATAAGCGGTATAAATGACAGAAGTAAGCATTACAAGAATTGGCTAAAGCTAATCGAAGATTAGCGGCATGGCCTGCGCCTTCGTGCGTACAACCAATTTTGCGACCACAAGCAAAATAGCCACCACTACAAGGATAGCCAAAACTAGGCGTAATTACACCCATATCTAAGGCCACCAATGCCGTAAGAGGCTTCATGGTAGATCCCGGATTATAAGATGCTTTAATAGCCCTATTAAACATGGGCAAGGTGGCGTCTGATTGTAATTTGGTAAAATTTCGTGCTCTATTCGATCCTCTTAATAAATTAGGATCATACGTTGGACTACTAATCATGGCTAAAATGCCTCCTGTAGAAGGATCTATAGCCACTACACTACCCAATTTATTAGCCATTAATTGCTCTCCATATTTTTGAAGCGCTGCATCTAAGTATAATTGCAACGATTTACCACCAACCGCAGGCGTATCTAATTCACCATTTTTATAGGGCCCTGTAGGTCTGTTAAATTTATCTCGTTCTATAAAATACACCCCTCTTTGTCCGCGTAATTCTTCTTCATAAAATTGCTCCAAACCGGTCATACCTAAATAATCGCCTTGATGATAACTGGAGTAACGATCTTTTTTTAACATCGCCGGCGATACTTCACCAATATACCCTAGCAAGGCGCCGCCTACCGAATCTGGATAGGTACGAATAGAACGTTCTACCAATTCAAACCCATTAAATTGGTACATATTTTCTTGATAACGGGCGGTTTGTGCAGGCGTCAACTGTTCGAAAAATATGCCTTGACGCATAGGGCCATTTTTAATGCGAATTTTCTTTAAAATAGTACAAAACTGATCTTTAGAAATTCGTAATGCATTGCAGAAGGTAGTAGTATCAAATTCTTTTTTGATATCATTGGGTGTAACCACCAAATCATAAACAACCTGATTGTAGAGCATTACATGCCCTTTCCGATCATAGATCACACCGCGCGGAGGAAATACTATTTTACGGTAAATAGCAATATCATTAGCTAATAATTTGTATTTATCTTCAATTACTTGGATATAAAACAAACGCAATAAAATTAGTATTGCTGTTGCAATAAAAATAATTCTAACTACAAAAGGCCTTGAACTCGCCACATACGACATAAATGCACTAAGATTGAGCTACAAACCTACTTCAAATTCTAGTATTTTTTTAGAGAAAAAAGCAAAAGAAAGGCAATGTTGAAAACTAATTCTTAAATGTTCTAAAAAAATAGTTCAAAAAATTTTGCTTATTAATAATGCAAGCTTAACTTTGCAATCCCATCGGGATAGTTCAATGGTGTAATGGTAGCACAACAGTTTTTGGTTCTGTTTGTCTAGGTTCGAATCCTGGTTGAACTACAATAAAAAAGCTTCACTTTAAAGTGAAGCTTTTTTATTTGCTATAGCTCTTTTCTATACCGTTTCCACCAAAAATAGCCTATCGTGCCTATAATCGTCAAAGGTAAAAAGGCTAAATATACAATTCCTAAATTTAAACCCGTAGCCACTTCGTCTCCCATATCAGCGGCTGTTTTGGTGCATATGCTGCATTGCGCATAGCTAAAACAACTTAGAAATAAAGTAACTATAAAGGATACCAATCGCTTCATAAGATTACATATAATAAGGTGAAATCATAAAGTAAACTACAACACCCGTAATACTCACATACAACCATAATGGGAAAGTAACGCGGGCCAATTTCTTGTGCTGTGCTACTTCCGAAAGCAAACCTCTATAGGCCGTAAATAAAATAAACGGTAGAATGATTGCTGCTAAAAAGATATGCGTTATCAATATAATAAAGTAAATGGTGCGTATCATGCCTTCGCCACCAAACTTGGTATCTCCGGTAAATAAATGATGGGCAATATACGATACTAAAAATAGTGCTGATAAGAGCATAGCGCTAAGCATGTAGCTTCTGTGTTTGGCAATATTTTTTTGTTTGATAGCCATTAGAGCCATTACCAATAGCACACTTACTAAACTATTTAAAACAGCATTTATTTTAGCAAACACATGCTTATCAAAACCTAAGTCGATAGCTATCGTGAACCTAGATAAAAAAACTACGGCTGAAAATACAATTACAGAGAAAATGCCTATTAGTAAATAAGCTTTTTTGTCATTTTTTTGAATAGTTAAATTCATATATTTCTATTTTATTTGTAAACTATGTTTTCTTTTTTTCTCCATGCCAATTAGCACCACATCATCTGCACATCTTTTTAAATCAAAAGGATCATTAGCCTTGTAATACCCACGAATTACGCGTTGCTCGTCGAGCACAACTAATTGATCGCTGTGCACCAAATCTTCTACTCCTCCATCGCCATTACCTATTTGCATTTGTAAAGCATCTTTGGCATAATTATAAATAGCTTGCTTGTCGCCTGTGAGCATCCACCAACGATCGTGGTTTACATGAAAGCGCTCTGCATAGGCACGCATAGCAGCAACAGAATCTCTAGCCGGATCAACAGTTATGCTTATTAATTGCACAAGTGTGTCATTCTTTTTAAAGGCCTTTTGTAAAACACCCATATTTTTGGTTATAGCCGGACAAACACTGCTACAATTGGTAAAAAGAAATTGAATAACCAGCACTTTGTTTTTTAAGTCCTTATTGAGCTGTACTACTTTGCCTAACTGATTGGTAAGGGTAATATCAGGCACTTGATAAAAAATAGAATCTTGAAAGCGATGTCCGTCTCTAATAACGGTATCTAAGGCTATCAATCGATAGTGCATGGGTAAGGATAATTTATCCTTCCCTTTTAAGATGGCAATCAAATAAAAAGAAAGCGGCAGCAAAAAAGCTACCGCAAATCCTAATATGTATTTTTTTGATCGATTTGATTTCATAAGATGATAACAATCGAATAATTGTTTTGTTTAGCTACTATTGCTTAGAATTTGGTATTCATTTCTAACCAAAATCCTCCATCGTACAAGAAGGCAATGATAAACCAAATAAATAGCGTTAATGGAATCAATACCGTGATTAGGAAACTTTTCTTTTCGTCACCTAAGTGCATAAATACACGAACGATGTAAGCTGCTTTGTAAATGGTCAACAATAAAAAGAATACATTTACTAAGCCTTTTGGCATACCAGCTCCGGTACCATACAAACCTAATGCAACTTCAATAATTGTTACAATGGCTAAAATACCTGTTACTTTCCAAATTTTGCTTACTTGTTTTTTACTATCTGCAGATTGAATATCGGTGTGGTGGTTCATCAATCCAGAATATAATTTAGATTGATCTCCTTCGTATAAAACTTGTGTATCGTTGTCGTTATGATGATGTGCGCTCATAAAAATTAAATTTATAAATAAGTTGAAAAATTATAATAAGTAGAAACAAGTAAATACAAATACCCAAACTAAATCTACAAAGTGCCAGTACAAGCCTACTTTTTCTACCATTTCATAATGGCCTCTTAGTTCGTATTTACCGTTAACAGTATTCAATAAAATCATTACATTAAAGATCACTCCACTAAATACGTGGAAACCATGGAAACCTGTAATGGTAAAGAAATAATTATAAAAATCGTGCGTAGCCTGTAAACCATGCTGAGCAATTACGGCTTTATCGGCAGTGAAAAAATGCTCAAAAGAACTTAAAGCTGTAGCTGGATTGGTAAAAGAACCCCACCAAGCACCTTGATGATTTAAGTGCGTCCACTCCCAAGCCTGACAAGCCAAGAAAGCGATACCACCAATAATAGTCCAAAGCATCCATTTGATAACGCCTTTACGGTCGTTATAATGACCAGCATGCACTGCTAATACCATGGTAACCGAACTTAAAATCAATATAAAAGTCATTAAACTCACAAATAACAAAGGTGCATTTGCTTCGCCTAAAAACGGGAACGAGTGGAATACTTTGTTAGGATCTGGCCATACTGCACTGAAAAAACGAGTAGTACCATAAGAAATAAGGAAGGCTCCGAATGTAAAGGCATCTGATAATAGGAAAAACCACATCATCATTTTACCATAACTTACATTAAAAGGTGAATGACCACCATTCCATGATTTTACATCTTGAGTTGTAGCTGTTGCTTGCGACATAAGTAGTGTGTTTCTGTTTGTGTTTATATTTTGTGTGCGAATTTCGTATTTATTTTATTGATTTAAAAGAAAAAAGGAAAATAAATATATCCACAATAAATCTACGAAGTGCCAATAGCTCGCTATAACTTCTAGGCCAGTAGCATTTTTATTGTTTAAGCCTTTTATTTTATTTCTAATAAAAACAATAAACAAAGCTACAATTCCTCCCAAAATATGCAAGAGATGTAAGCCCGCAATGATAAATAAGAAGCTTTCACTCGGATTGCCATCTACTCTAATATCTTGTGCATATAAGGCTTTGAAGCCCATGTATTGCAAAATGCCGAAAGCAATTCCTAATAACAAAGTGACTAAAATCATATTTTGAGAACGTGCCACCATGCCCTTTTTAAAGGAACGCAGCGCCAAAATCATGGTAAGGCTACTCGCTACTATACAAAAAGTAGAATAGGTAAATAAAGATGGTAAGGCATAATAAACCCAATTGCCTTGCGCATGGCGCACGATATAGGCAGAGGTCAATCCGGCAAACATCATGGAGATGCTGCCAATAGCCACCCACATAGCAAATTTATGCGGATGGATTTTCTTGTTTGGTGTCATTGGATTTTCCATTATATAAGTATAGTTTTATCTAGTAAATAAGCAATAAATACGATAGGCAAGTAAAAGAAGGAGGCAAACATCACTCTTCTTGCCGACTTTTCATCATTCTTTTGATAAAATAAATAAGAGGTATAAAAATAAATTACGCCCATAAGAATAGCAACAGACATGCCTATTACGCCCGTCATATGTATGCGCGGCAACATGCTTATAGGAATCAAAACCAATGAATACAACATGCATTGTAAGCCAGTAAAATTGGTTTTACCAGCACTTGATGGCAATAGTTTTATGCCCGCTTTGGCATAGTCGTCATATGCTACCCATGCAATAGCCCAAAAATGGGGAAACTGCCAAAAAAATTGCACAGCAAATAAAATCCATCCGCCAGCACCTGCACCTTCCAATCCGATACGGTTGGTGCCGGCTACCCAACCCAATAATGGCGGCATAGCACCGGGTATAGCGCCCACCAATACCGCTATTGGACTCACTTTTTTCAAAGGGGTATACGCAAAAGCATATAGTAATAAGGAAACGATACTTAAAACGCCCGTTAATACATTAAAATTAATAGCTAATAAGGTAGCTCCTGCAACTGCCGTTAATATAGCAAATAACCAGGCTTCGGCCTGCTGCATGCGAGCATCTGGCAAAGGTCTTAGCATCGTGCGTTTCATTAAACGGTCGCTATCTTTTTCTAAAATCTGATTGATAGTGTTGGCCGCACCGGTAACTAGCATGCCCCCTGCAAATAATAATACTACTTTGCTAAATTCGAAATGAATACCAGGCACCAATAAATAGGCTATTACGGAGGAAAACACCACTAAGAAACTCAAATTGGGTTTTAGTAGCTGACCGTAATCTTTTATTTTACTATTTTTTATTGTTGTATCGTTGGAGGAGACCATGTGTATTGGCTATATAAAATTATAAAATCAATGCACAAATGTAGTGCTAAATTTGAATACTTTTTGATGAACTATATCATCTTGTTTAACTAGGATACGTTCTGGCTCCAAAAAGCATACTACCTATCCTAATGTGCGTAGCGCCAACTGCTAAGGCAATCGTATAATCGCCGCTCATACCTATGGAGGCCATCGAAAATGCTGCATCTTCTTTGAAATAAAGGGCTTTCAAATGTTGTTTAAGTTGCATTACTTGTTCAAACTCTTTTTTTATCTGATGCTCGTCCGTAGTATGGGTAGCCATGCCCATCAACCCTAAGAATTGCACATGAGCATACTGCTCTTTCTGTGCGATGATTGCCTCAATTTCTGCAGCATCCAATCCAAATTTTGTTTCCTCTTGGGCTATAAAATATTGAAGTAATACTGCTTGAACGCAATTTTTCTTTGCTGCTTCTTTATTAATTTCTTGCAATAAGCGCTCACTATCTACCCCATGAATAACAGTAGCAATACCTACAATTTGCTTTACTTTATTGCGTTGCAAATGGCCAATAAAATGCCAGCAAATATCTTTAGGCAAGCTGGCTTGTTTACTTACAAATTCTTGTACATAATTTTCTCCAAAATCGCGCTGCCCTAAATTATATAAAGCTTGGATTGCGGCATTGGATTTTGTCTTAGAAACCGCAATGAGCTGCGCATGATGCGCTGCCGTTTCTTGATTTAATTTTTGCCAATTCGTTGCTTCAATAAGTGCTTCCACGTTTTTGTATTATTTAATATTGTTCTTCGTTATTGGGGAAATCTAATTGCTTTACATCTTGAATGTATTGCTTCGTAGCATTTAAAATAGCACTATGCAAATCTAAATAGCGACGTAAAAAACGAGGCGAAAAATCTTTTGTAATACCTAATACATCGTGCATCACCAAAACCTGTCCATCTACCCCAGCCCCAGCACCGATACCAATGATTGGAATACGCACTTGCTGTGCTACCAAAGCACCCAAGCTTGCCGGTATTTTTTCTAATACGATAGCAAAGCATCCTGCTGCTTCTAATACCTTAGCATGCTCTAGTAATAGCGTAGCTTCTGCTTCTTCTTTTGCACGCACAGCATAGGTACCAAATTTATAAATCGATTGTGGTGTCAATCCTAAATGACCCATAACTGGCACACCCGCACCCACGATACGTTTTATAGACTCCTCTACTTCGGCTCCGCCTTCCAATTTAATAGCATGCGCCCCCGTTTCTTTCATCACACGTATGGCACTATTCAAAGCTTCTTTACTATTACCTTGATAGGTTCCAAAAGGTAAGTCGACCACTACTAAAGCTCTATTGACAGCACGCACCACACTTTGAGCATGATAGATCATTTGATCGAGCGTAATAGGCAAGGTCGTTTCATGACCAGCCATTACATTACTCGCCGAATCGCCCACTAATAAAACATCAATGCCGGCTTCATCTAATATACTCGCCATCGAAAAATCATACGCAGTTAGCATACTGATTTTCTCCCCCGCTTGTTTCATATTTAACAAGGTATGGGTAGTTACTTTTTTAATTTCTTTATGTATCGACATTGGTTTTATTTTGCCTGCTTCGTGCTGCTATCAGCATCCGTTGCGTCGCACCCTTCAGCAGTTGTTATTTAATTAAACAAATAATTGTTGTGCTTGTTGTAAGGCTTCTTGAAAAGCAGTTTCATTTATGTGTACTGGCAAATTATTTTTTTGCAAATACGCAAGCAATTGCTCACTAGCTATATTCCCTACTAAATCATCCTTCGCCATAGGGCAACCGCCGATACCTTTCATAGCCGAATCAAAATAGGTACAGCCATGTGCTAAAGCCGTTTCTATATTTTCTGTAGCCGTTTCCCATGTGCTATGAAAATGTGCCCCAAAGCGTACTTCTTTAAAAGCAGGTATCAGTGCATCAAATAAATAGGCAATGGTTGTAGGCGCTGCTACCCCAACGGTATCCGCCAAGGAGATAGTGCGAATGCCCATGGCTACCAATTGTTGCACGATTTGTAAGATATAGTCGGTATCGTATGGATCACCATAGGGGTTACCAAAACCCATTGATAAATACACCACCAATTCTTTTCCATGGATTGTACAAAGCGATTGAATTGCTTTTATTTCTTCCAATGCTTCCGCAATTGTTTTATTGGTATTGCGCAACTGAAAGGTTTCTGAAACGGATAAGGGGAAACCTACATAACTAATTTGGGAAAAGGCAACAGCCTCTTCTGCTCCTCGTAGATTGGCTACAATCGTTAATAATTTTGTAGCACTATTTGTAGTATTAAGTTGCGCCAGCACTGCTTTGGTATCAGCCATTTGCGGAATAGCTTTAGGCGACACAAAAGATCCACAATCTAAAATATCAAAACCTACTTGCAGCAACTGCTGTAAATAGGCAACTTTAGTAGCAGTTGCTATCGGATGGGGCCATCCTTGCATGGCATCTCTCGGGCATTCTACCCAAGTTATTTTTTGTTGCTTATCCATGATTAGCGCTTATCATTTTCAAAAACAAATCTAAACCTTTTCGTTTATTCTCATCTAATTCGTAATGAATATTCTTTTGATAATAATGCAATAAATCATACGCTGGGAATGGGTGCGCTGCAACAATTGCCTCTAAATGCTGCAATCCCATAGCATTGGCTGCATCAAAAGCGCTTATAAACTCAGCGGGCAACGCTTTGTTGCTCACCCAGGCTGCAAATACGAAAGGTAAGCCGGTCCAAGCTTTCCATGCACTTGCCAAATCATACACATACGGAAAATTGGGCAATTGCTGCAAAGCTCTATCGCCAATAATAACACCCGCTTTCGTACCTTGTATTGATGCGATATAGTCTTCCTGGGCAGGTAATAGAGCTACCTTTAATTTCCAAAAATGGTTTACTAATTCTTGTGTTAATCTTACGGAGCTACGTGATTGATAATCTAAATAAATATGGGTAATTGCTTCCAAGGGCACTTGACTAAACAAGGCTACAGAAGCTACATCTCCATCGGCAGCAATACCATAACTACCCACAATGTGCGCATTGGGTATAGATGGAATGGCCGCTACTGGTAACAAGGCTAGATCTATTGATTGGTCTTTTAATGCGGCTGCCAATTGCGCCGGATAAGCCGTACTGAGTATGATATCCTCTTTAATGGAGCTCTGTTCCAAACCATATAATAAGGGTTTGGTATTGAGATAACTCACTGCTCCAATTTTTATTTTCTCCTTCAAGTGGTTATATTTGAGTCGCAAAGATACAGATCCCTAAAACAAGATGCCACAAGAATTATTAATTTATACAGATGGTGCCGCAAGAGGCAACCCCGGACCCGGAGGTTATGGTGCTATTTTAATTTGGGGCGAGCAACAAAAAGAACTAGCGCAAGGTTTTAAGCATACCACTAATAATCGCATGGAATTGATGGCTGTTATTGCAGCATTGAGTGAAATAAAAAAACCGGGACAGCAAATTACTATATACAGCGATTCTTCTTATGTGGTGAATACCGTTGAGAAAAAATGGCTATTCAATTGGTTGAAAACAAATTTTAAAGGAAAGAAAAACGAGGACTTATGGCGTCGCTATTATGCCCTCCATGTGCAGCATCAAATAAAATTTGTATGGGTAAAAGGCCATGCATCTAATGTAATGAATAATCGATGCGATCAGTTAGCTACACAAGCAGCCGATAGCAAGCAGCTTATCGAAGATGAAGGCTTTACACCGGCATAGGTTCCTTCCCATGCTTTGCATTTTCCCAAACATTGCGCATCGTCCATGGCTGTAAGGCTACAAAAGTTTGCATTCGCTTATCGCAAGAAGGCATAGCACATAATTTACAGGAATAAGGTTTGCAGGCATCTATATGCACAAACAATTCTATCTTGCTATTAAAGTGATTATCAATGAGCGCTTCTAAGCTATGTATTTCCTGCTCGGCTTGTGCAATATCATAAAACCAAGGTAAGGTCATATGCGTATCTACATGCAATTTAGATCCGTATTGGATCACTCTTAAATTGTGCAAGTCAATCCAGTTATCTTTTCTATGATCTTGCAAATATTGTACCATTTCTTGCAGCAATTGTGTATCTGCTTCGTCCATAATACCAGCAAGTGATTTGCGTATTACTTTATATCCTGTATATATAATAACGATTGCAAACAGTAAGGCTACTACACTATCTAGCCATAACCAGTGCGTAATTTTAACCAATCCCAACCCTACTAAAATGGCAAACGTAGAATAGGCATCTACACGCAAATGCTTACCCCCACTTTGAAGCACTAAAGATTTTAAGCTCTTCCCTTTGCGAGCAATATAAGTACCAAATAAAAAATTGACGAGTCCTGTAATGCCAATGAGCAACATTCCTATATTTAAACTCTTCAATTTAGGTTGATCTAATAATTGATGTACCGATTCATTGATGATCATTATTCCCGCAATAAAAATCAAGGCACCTTCTATTGCTGAAGAAACAAATTCGGCTTTGCCATGCCCATAGGGGTGATTAACATCGCGTGGTTTGGAAGACAAGTATAAACTATACAAACCCATAAAACCCGCAATTACATTCACCGTAGACTCTAAGGCATCGGTTAACACTGCCACCGAATGCGTAGCGTAATACGCTCCTATTTTAAACAAAAATAAGATGACCGATAAAATACTTAATTGCTTTTGTAATTGAATAGCCGCTTTCATGAAAATTATTTAATAGGCAAATCTATGGTATACGATTTCCCTTCCTCTACTACCAAATTTTTTGCTCGCAACCAAGGGTTGTACAATTTTAGCATTTTATACGTTAAGCCTCTTTCTTTAGCAAAGGCCGCCCAATCGTCAATGCTGGTTTCTATCTTAAGCGATTGTAAGGCTAATGGTTTTAGGTAATCTTGTTCGTTTAGCATAAAACCATACTGATGATGATACTTGATTAAATATTTGAAAGCTGCAATACGAAATACATAGCGGTTTGTTTCTTCGGGCAGTAAAAGATTATAGTAATCTTGCGTGCCTTGAATAGTCACTTGGTTTTGATAGCCCAATGCACCGCAATTGTATGCCGCTGCCGCCGCTGTCCAGGAACCAAATTTTGCATAAGCTGCTTTAAAAAAAGCACAAGCCGCATCGGTTGCTTTTATAAGATGATAACGCTCATCTATTTGATCATTGACCTCCAAACCATATTGCTGCGCCGTTGCTTTCATAAACTGCCAAAAGCCAACTGCCCCAGCAGGAGAAGTGGGTTGTTGCAAGGCACTTTCCGCAACACATAAATATTTAAAATCATCGGGAATGCCATTTAGCTGCAACCTACTTTCAATAATAGGAAAATAACGGGTGCATAAACGTAAAATATTTAGCATGCTACCATGCAAATAATAATTAGAGATGAATTCTCTTTGCATGCGTTCTTTAACCTCAAACTGCTGCAGCGGCAATGGCTCGCCGGCAAAATCCATCTGATTAGGCATTTTAGGTACATACCATTGATATTGCAAAGCCCCATCAGGCTGCACCGAAACTAAAGCTTCATTGGGCGCATACGATCTGAATGCTAAAAAACAAACGACTATGACAAGCGCCAATAGACTCATAACACGAATAGAAAAATTAGATTGGAATAACTGCACCATTTAATATTTTAAGTAAGGTAAAAAAAATAGTGCGGATAAGCGCGGCCTAACTAAAAAAAATTGTGTAGCTATAACGCAAGATCATAGCGCATACTACAATTAGAAAAAATAGGCGAATAAAAGCATTCCCCTTTTTAAGCGCAAGCATACTACCCACGATATTACCTAGAATATTACAAACAGCCATCAACACAGCTATACTTAATAAATAATTTCCTTGTTTTACAAATACCATAACAGCAGAAAAATTGGTCATGCAGTTTACAAATTTGGCATAAGCCGATGCTTGCACAAATTCAAATCCCAAAAACACTACAAATGCTAATACCAAAAAACTACCGGTACCCGGACCTATAAATCCATCGTAAAAACCTATGAGCAACCCCATAAGCGAACCATACAAATATTGTTTAGGCATAGCTACCAACTTGCCACTGTGGGTTCCTAAATCTTTCTTAAAATAGGTATAGATTGCGATGAGGATTAGGATTAGTAAAATCAATGGACGGAAAGTAGCAGGATCGATCCTACTAGCCAGTTGAGCACCTAGATGGGAACTTATAAAAGCAAAGAAGGAAATAACAATAAGTAATGGGAAATTAAAGCGAATCCGACGGGCATATTGCATAGCCGCTACACTAGTACCACTCAATGCCGCAATTTTATTAGTCCCCAAAATGGTGGGCAATGAGGTTGTTGGGAGTTGAAGCAATAAAGCCGGCAATTGTATTAATCCACCACCGCCTACAACCGCATCTATAAAACCTGCCACTAAAGAAAAAAATCCAAGGGCTAAAAGGCTTCCAAGTCCAATG
>CAIWHF010000239.1 GCA_903912405.1 uncultured Bacteroidota bacterium
CGTGTTTTCTTAGCGGTATCTTTAGATTCTTTAACATATAATTCGTTAAAGTCAACTAATTCAATCATAGCCATATCAGCAGCATCCCCCATACGACGAGGTAATTTGATGATACGAGTATAACCACCTGGACGATTAGCTACTTTATCGCTAATAACACCAAATAATTCATTGATAGATTCTTTATCTTGTAAATATGAGAACACTACACGACGATTGTGCATAGTATCTACTTTACATCTTGTGATTAATGGTTCAGCATAAACACGTAGTGCTTTTGCTTTAGCCAATGTAGTGGTGATACGCTTGTGTTGAAACAAGGATACCGCCATGTTAGACATCAACGCTTTTCTGTGCGATTGTGTACGACCTAAATTTTTGATTTTATCTCCGTGACGCATATAAATTGATTTTTGCTTTTCAGCTTCCCACGCACCGTGTCAAGGGATACGCAGTACTTAGGTTAAAAAATTAGTCTCTTAAGTTTAAACGGTTTAAGTCCATTCCGAATGATAAGCCTCTGTCGATTAACATTTGCTCGATTTCAGATAATGATTTTTGGCCGAAATTTCTGAATTTCATTAATTCTTCTTGTGTATAGTGCACTAACTCACTTAAAGAATTAATTTTTGCAGCTTTTAAGCAATTAAATGCACGCACCGATAATTCTAAATCTTCTAATGGTGTATTTAATATTTTTCTTAATTGCAATGTTTCTTCATCAACTAAATGTTCTTTTTCTTCACGTTTTGTGTCTAAAGAAATATTTTCATCAGTGATGATCATTAAATGTTGGATCAAAATACGAGATGCTTCTTTCACTGCCTCTTCAGGGTGAATAGTACCATCGGTATGAATTTCCATGATTAATTTTTCGAAATCCGTGCGTTGTTCAACACGTGTATTTTCGATTGTATATTTTACATTTTTGATCGGCGTAAAAATAGAGTCGATAGCGATAACGCCTAAAGAACCATCTTTTGCACGGTTTTCTTCAGAAGGCACATATCCTCTACCTTTTCCTAAATTGATTTCAATTTGGAAATTAGTTGAAGGCTCCATAGTGCAGATAACTAACTCTGGGTTCATCACCTCAAAATTGGTTGTTTGCTCACCAATCATACCTGCTGTAAATACGCTATTACCTTTTAAGTTTAAGCTTAAACGCTCTGTAGTAACATCGCTATCCGCTACACGTTTAAAACGAACTTGTTTTAAGTTTAATATAATTTCAGTTACATCTTCTAAAACACCTTTGATGGTTGCAAATTCATGATCTGCACCAGCAATTTTGATAGATGTAATAGCAAATCCTTCTAATGAAGAAAGCAATACTCTACGTAATGCATTTCCAATCGTTACACCATAACCTGGTTCTAGAGGGCGAAACTCGAATTGAGCTTCAAACTCAGTTGTTTTTTGTAAAACAATTTTGTCCGGTTTTTGGAAATTCAATATAGCCATATAGTATGAATTTTGAGTTTGATTGTTAATTTTTAAAATAAGTAATTGCTTCTTAATCAAGAAGCAATTACTCAAAAGATTATTTAGAGTACAACTCTACAATTAGTTGCTCTTTAATGTTTTCAGGAACATTTTCACGCTCAGGGTGCGCTAAGTAGGTACCTTTCATTTCTTTCTCATTAAATTCAACCCAAGAAATTTTTGGATTTTTAGGACCAATCAAAGAAGAAATCGAAGGATTTACTTTTGATTTTGGTTTAATTTCAATCACATCTCCTGGTTTCAAACGATAAGAAGGAATATTTACAATCTCTCCGTTAATCATAATGTGTTTGTGAGATACGATTTGACGAGCTGCTGGACGCGTTGGAGCAATACCCATACGATAGATGGTATTGTCTAAACGAGCTTCTAATAATTTAATTAGATTCTCACCCGTTGCACCTTTCAAACGAGAAGCTTCTACATACGTGTTACGGAATTGTTTTTCCAATACCATGTATGTATATTTTGCTTTTTGTTTTTCTTTTAATTGGATAGCGTACTCAGAAGACGTTTTACGTTTACGAGATGGGCCATGTTGTCCCGGAGGATTACTGTTTTTTGCTAAGTCTTTGCCTGATCCTAAAATAGGTTCTCCGAAGATACGGCAAATTCTGTTTTTGGGTCCTGTGTAACGAGCCATGTTGTTTTTGTTTTATCGATTTTTAAAAATTGCGAATTGTCTCTTGTAAAAATCGGAAAAGTGGATCCAATTCGCTTATATTGAAAAATGTTAATTAAGATTATACGCGACGTTTTTTCGGAGGACGGCAACCGTTGTGTGGTAATGGGGTAATATCTTTGATAGATGTTACTTCAATACCCATGTTTGCTAAAGCACGAATAGCACCTTCTCTACCAGCACCAGGGCCTTTTACAAATACGTCTACTTTTTTCAACCCAGCATCTATTGCTACTTTACCGCAATCTTGTGCTGCCATTTGTGCTGCATATGGTGTGTTCTTTTTAGAACCACGGAAACCCATTTTGCCAGCAGATGACCAAGAAATAACTTGACCAGATTTGTTGGTTAAACTAATAATCACATTGTTAAATGCTGCATTGATATGCGCATCACCATGTGGCTCTACTTTTACTACGCGCTTTTTTGCAGCGGTTTTGCCTGATTGTGCTTTTGCCATTTTAATTTTAATAAAAGGTAATCAATAAAATATAAGTCAACCGAAATCGACCCCATTACATGCCTCCTTGCAACACCCTGCAGATCCGGCCATGCAACAGTTGTTATAGTGGGTGTTCTATTTTTTAGCGACTTTCTTTTTACCCGCAACCGTTCTACGTTTTCCTTTACGAGTACGACTGTTAGTACGAGTACGTTGTCCACGTAATGGAAGCCCTTTACGATGACGTAAACCACGGTAACATACGATATCCATCAATCGCTTGATGTTCATCTGAACTTCAGAACGTAATTGTCCTTCCACTTTAAATTCAGCGTTGATAATGTTACGAATGGCAGTTTGCTCATCATCGTTCCACTCATTAACTTTTTTATCTAAGCTAATAGATGCTTTGTCAAGAATGTACTGTGCAGTGCTGCGGCCAATACCGTAGATGTAAGTGAGACCTATCTCACCACGTTTGTTTTTCGGAAGATCAATACCAGCTATACGAGCCATGTATAATTCAAAATTTTAAATTAAAAAAATAAGTTTAACCCTGACGTTGTTTAAAACGAGGATTTTTCTTGTTAATAATATATAATCTGCCTTTGCGGCGTACGATTTTGCAGTCTTCACTGCGTTTTTTTATGGATGCTCTAACCTTCATTGCTGGTTATTTTAATTGTTTATTTATATCGATATATAATACGGCCACGAGTCAAATCGTAAGGGCTCATTTCAACTCCCACTTTGTCGCCTGGTAGGATACGAATGTAGTGCATGCGCATCTTTCCAGAGATTGTAGCAAGTATTTCATGCCCATTTTCTAAGCGTACACGGAACATAGCATTAGATAATGCTTCGACGATTACGCCATCTTGTTTGATTAAGGACTGTTTTGCCATATTTTTTAAGGACTGCAAAGGTATAAAAAAAAATTTATTTATTCCTCAAAAATTTGAAAAACATTTTTTAATTTCTTTTCAGGGGCTTTTAGAACCCTTTTTACAGCAGCTAATTTATTCTTTTATTACACTTCAAGCACTTGATTATCAATGCAATTACACCATTCTTGCAAAGAATCACATTGCATATCAATCAATTCATGAGGCAGCTCCATTTTACCCTTGGTAGTTGTTAAAAAAACGGTTTTCATCCCTAAGCGCTTCCCAAATTCCATATCCGATAAATTGTTCCCCACCATCACACTTTTTTTAAAATCAATGTCTTCAAAATCTTCTTTTGCTTGCATAGCCATTCCGGTATTCGGCTTTCTATTGATATCGTCACTTGCCAATGCTATAGCACTATATACTTTATCGATATGCACGCCCGCCTCTGTAAAACATGCACGCATCTTTGAATGTATTTCTTTCAGCGTTGCTACACTCATGATCCCTTTCCCTACCCCACGTTGATTGGTAACAATAATTATTTTATCGAAATACGGTCTCACCTCAGACAATCCAGCTAATACCCCTGGTAGAAATTCAAACTCTTCCCAACTGGTTACATAAGTGCCTTCTTGTTCTTTATTAATAACCCCATCTCGGTCTAAAAACAATGTCCAACCCGCACCTTTTGCTATATTCATAATAGATTCCATTCTTAAGATACTAATGCTGCTTCAGCCAATTCACAAATAATAGGCCCTATTAAAATATGCGCTTCTTGAATACGAGGCGTATCCTTACTTGGCACGGCAATCAAATGATCACTTAATGATTTCATAGCTCCACCACCAGCACCCGTAAAGCCAATGGTGCAAACACCCATAGCCTTTGCTTGCTCCAATGCTTTGACAATATTTTTTGAATTACCCGAAGTGCTTAACCCAATTAAAACATCACCTTCTTTTGCTATGCCTTCTACCATTCTACTATACACCACATCATAACTGTAATCATTGGCTACCGCCGTTAAATAGGAAGTATTGCAATGCAACGCTTCTGCAGGTAATGCCTTACGATCAGAATAAAATCGACCCGTAAATTCGGCAGCTAAATGCTGTGCATCGGCAGCACTACCCCCATTACCACAAAACAATAGTTTGTTACCCTTTTTTAAGGCTGCAATACAAGCCTGTGTTGCAGCAGCTATTTCTTGAAGTAATTGCGTATCGGCAAGCACTTGTTGCTTCACCGAAATGGAGGCGCTTATAATGTTGTGAATTTTAGTATTCATAGTTGTTGGTTGAATGCCTACAAAAATACAAAAAGCGCACCGTGTTGGTACGCTTTTTTTATAAATTTCAGTTTTTATTAAATTATTAACAAGGCATCGCCATAGCTAAAGAAACGATATTTTTCTTTGATCGCCGTGTGATACGCTTCCATCGTTAAATCATATCCAGCAAAAGCGCAGGTCATAATCATCAAACTTGTTTTTGGCAAATGGAAATTAGTAACTAATGAGTTATTAATAGAAAAATCGTGTGGTGGATGAATAAATAAATTAGTCCATCCTTCTGTTGGTTTTAATAAACCTTGAGCGGTAACGGAACTTTCTAAAGCACGCAAGGTAGTAGTACCAATAGAGCAAACTTTTCTTTTTTCCTCAATACCTCTGTTCACTACTTTACAAGCATAATCATCTACTTTAAAGTACTCAGCATCCATTTTATGTTTCGATAAATCCTCTACTTCAATCTGACGGAAAGTACCTAAACCAGTATGTAAGGTAGCTTCTGCAAAACGGATACCTTTAATTTCTAAACGCTTAATCAATTCTCTACTAAAGTGCATACCCGCTGTAGGTGCTGCAACAGCGCCTTCGTATTTAGCAAATACCGTTTGGTAACGCTCTTTATCCATTTCATCGGGCGTGCGTTTGATATAACGCGGCAATGGTGTTTCGCCCAACAATTCTAATTTATCTCTGAAGCCTGCATCATCGCCATCATATAAGAAACGAATCGTACGACCTCTAGAGGTAGTATTATCAATAACTTCTGCCACCAACTCATCATTATCACCAAAATACAATTTGTTACCTACGCGTATTTTTCTTGCAGGATCAACAATTACATCCCACAAACGATTTGGCTTGTTCAATTCTCTTAATAAAAATACTTCTATTTGCGCACCTGTCTTTTCTTTTTTACCATATAAACGAGCAGGAAACACTTTAGTATTATTCACAATCATCACGTCTCTATCGTCGTAGTAATCGATGATATCTTTAAATACTTTGTGTTCAATTTTTCCCGTGTTACGATGCACGACCATCAAACGGCTCTCCTCTCTCGATTTTGCAGGATGCTGCGCGATAAGATTTAACGGAAGGTCGTATTTGAATTGAGATAACTTCATAGAAATAAGATAGTAAAGTTAATTTTTTTATAAGTGGACAAAGGTACACTATTTTTTTTATTATCGAAAATATTGAATTCTAGGCGAATTATGCGATAAATCAGGAAAGATTTCTATCGCATCTATTCACGTTTTAACAATCATTTACTTACTTTTGGCTTCAAAATTTATCTACTATGCAAGTTTGGAAAGACTACCAACAACAACATCAAGATCGTTTTCTTAACGAATTATTAGACCTCTTACGCATTCCGTCTATCAGTGCTGATAGTCAATATAAAGGTGATGTAGCGCGTTGCGCCGACGCTGTCAAGGCAAGCTTATTACAAGCTGGCTGCACGCATGCAGAAATTTGCCCTACCGATGGTCACCCTATTGTTTATGGCGAAATTATCATTGACCCTGCAAAACCAACTGTATTGGTTTATGGTCACTACGATGTGCAACCTGCTGATCCATTAGACCTTTGGCATAGCGGTCCCTTTGAACCCGTAATTAAAGATGGAAAAATATTTGCTCGTGGTGCGTGTGATGATAAAGGACAAATGTTTATGCATGTAAAAGCCTTAGAAGTTATGGCTAAAACGAATACGCTTCCTTGCAATGTGAAATTAATGATTGAAGGAGAAGAAGAAGTAGGTAGTAGTAATTTGGGCGTGTTCTTAGAAAATAATAAAGAAAAATTAAAAGCAGATATCGTTTTGGTTTCGGATACTTCTATGATTAGCATGGAGCACCCTAGTTTAGAAACTGGCTTACGAGGATTGGCTTATATGGAAGTAGCAATAACAGGTCCTAATCGCGATTTGCACAGTGGTGTTTATGGTGGTGCGGTTGCCAACCCTATCAATATCTTATGTAAGATGATTGCTTCTCTACACGATGAGAATAATCATATCACTATTCCAGCTTTTTATGATAAGGTAGAAAATTTAAGCGATGTCGATAGAACAGCGCTTAACAATGCTCCTTTTGATTTGAATGAATACAAAAACGAATTGGGCGTTGCAGATGTATGGGGCGAAAAAGGCTATACCACGTTAGAGCGCACGGGCACACGACCAACCTTAGATGTGAATGGCATTTGGGGTGGTTATACAGGTGAAGGAGCAAAAACTGTATTACCGTCTAAAGCATTTGCTAAAATATCAATGCGTTTAGTACCGCACCAAAGCAGCGATGACATTGCAGCAATCTTCCAACAACATTTTGAAGGTATTGCACCAGCAAGCGTACAAGTAAAAGTTACAGCACACCATGGTGGTGAGCCTGTAGTTACTCCTACTGATAGCAAGGCCTACCAAGCAGCGTCTAAAGCTATTCAAACTACTTTTGGCAAGGATCCAATTCCTACGCGCGGTGGTGGAAGTATTCCAATCATTGCCTTATTTGAACGTGTATTAGGTCTTAAAACTGTATTGATGGGCTTTGGTTTGGATAATGATAATATCCATTCGCCAAACGAAAAATATGATGTGGCTAATTATTTCAAAGGCATCGAAACAATTCCTTATTTCCACAAGTATTTTGCTGAATAATAATAGCTGACAATTAAAACAAAAACCACATCGATTGATGTGGTTTTTTTATGTAAGGTAAGTTTAAGTAATTGAATAGCTTTTCAAATTGCTTACTATAATTTCAAATATCAATACATTCTTTTACATTTGTAGTAATTACAATTTGCATGTTTACTAAAAAAATTATCATTGCTATCGATGGCTTTTCTTCTTGCGGGAAAAGCACGCTTGCCAAACGACTGGCTACGCAATTGTCGTATACGTTTATCGATACCGGCGCCATGTATAGAGCTATTACGCTCTATTTTTTGCGCAACAGTGTAGCCTTATCCAATCAACATGCTATAGAAGCAGCACTTCAAAACATCGAATTGCATTTTGAAATCAATAGCACAACGAAGCAATCTGAAATTTTTTTGAACGGCGAAAATGTAGCGCACTTAATACGCGAACTTTTAGTTGCCGATAAAGTAAGTGAGGTGGCCGCTATTAAAGAGGTTCGTCATTTTGCTGTAGCCCAACAACAAGTTATGGGGGCTAAAAAAGGTATTGTGATGGACGGCAGAGATATTGGCACGGTAGTATTTCCTAAAGCTGAACTAAAGATTTTCATGACAGCCAATCCTGAAACTAGAGTCTTGAGGCGCTTTGATGAATTGTATGCCATCAATCCGCATATCAGTATCGATGAAGTGCGCCACAATTTAGAACTCCGTGATTATATCGATAGTAACCGTGCAGAGAGTCCGCTGCGACAAGCAGAGGATGCCCGAGTTTTAGACAATACACATCTCGATAGGGAACAACAATTTGCTTTGGTGCTCGAATGGGTTAACCATTGTCTTTCTAATTAATCTAAACTCATGACCAATCATCAAATAGCCGATTGTTTCGAGTTATATGCCAAGTTGCTCGATTTGCATGGCGAAAATAGTTTTAAAGTAAAAAGTTATGCAAGTGCTGCATTCACTATCGACAAGTGGGCTACACCCCTTGCTCAAATGGAACAATCGGCTATTGCCAACATTCGTGGAATTGGTTCGGCACATGCAGAAAAAATTTATGCTTTACTACAAAGCGGCACCTTGGCCCCACTGGAAGAACTGATACAACAAACACCTCCGGGTATTTTGGACATCATGCAAATAAAGGGCTTAGGCCCAAAAAAAATTGCAGTCTTATGGAAGGAGTTACAGATTGAAAGTGTCGGTGAATTGCAATATGCTTGTCAAGAAAATAGACTCTTAGGACTAAAAGGTTTTGGAGAAAAAACACAATTAAGCATCTTACAACAAATTCAATTTATACAACAACAGCAAGGATGGTTTTTATGGGCCGAGGCACACCAAAGCGCTTTGGCTATCCAACCGCTACTTCAAGCCTCCTTTCCTGATGCCACCTTTTTAATGAGCGGTGCGTATCGCATGCAAGATCCTACCCTTCAGCAAATAGATTTTGTTTGTGATGTGCCTATAGCAAGCTTAAAAAAATGGCTAAGTACCTTTGAAGCGCTTCAAATAAAAGAACAAGAACCTGTATTGTGGGTGCAATGGCCACAACAAATTCCTTTTCAATTTCATTGTTGCAACAAGGAAAATTTATACACTACGCTCTTTAAAACTTCTTGTAGTGCAGCATTTTTAGAAGCATTTACCGAACGCTATACCTTGCCCGATACTACGGATAGTGAGGCGGCAATTTTTGAACAGCATCAAGTGCCATACCTAGAAGCTTGTCTAAGAACAGATCCTAATCGATTGGGACAATCAATACCTTCGCTTATTCAAGTAAGCGATATTAAAGGCATCATTCATAGTCACTCTACCTGGAGCGATGGTGCTCATACGCTAGAGGCAATGGCAGAAGCCGCTAAAGCTAAAGGCTTGGAATACTTAGTGATTAGTGATCACTCACAAGCTGCGTTTTATGCCAATGGTTTGAGTCCGGAGCGCATCAAAGCACAGCATGAAGAAATCGATCGATTGAATGAGCGCTTAGCACCTTTTAAAATTTTAAAAAGTATAGAAGTCGATATTCTCAACGATGGACAATTAGATTATAACGACGAAGTATTGGCAAGTTTAGATTTAGTAATTGCTTCTGTGCATAGCAATTTGAAGATGAGTGAAGAAAAAGCGATGGCGCGTTTATTAACCGCTATTGCTCATCCGAGAACCACTATCCTTGGCCATCTTACAGGCCGATTGCTGCTGTCTCGACCAGGCTATCCCGTTGCCCATAAAACCATAATTGATGCTTGTGCACAACATAAGGTTGCGATAGAAATTAATGCTCATCCCCGTAGATTAGATATCGATTGGGAATGGATACCTTATGCGCTAGAAAAAGGTGTGCATTTGTCTATCAATCCAGATGCCATAGTATTGAAGGCTTTGATGATATTTATTACGGTGTGATGGCGGCACAAAAAGGAGGACTGCAAGCCAATCAAAATTTAAGTAGTTATTCGCTAATAGCATTAGAAGCCTATCTTCAATCAAAGAAATAAATAAATAACATAAAAAAAGTCGTTGCTTCGCAACGACTTTTTAATTTATAATAACATTCGTATTAGCACGCTTCAACGACTACTGCGCTAGCACCGCCACCGCCATTACAGATACCTGCAGCACCATATTTCGCTTTGTTTTGATGTAAGACGTGAATTAAGCTTACAACAATACGTGCGCCACTACAACCCAAAGGATGCCCTAAGGATACCGCACCACCATTAACATTGGTTTGCTCAGGAGTAATGCCTAGTAGTTTCATATTTGCTAAACCAACAACGCTAAATGCTTCGTTGAGTTCGTAGAAACTAATATCTTCTTTTTTCAATCCAGCTTTTGCAATTGCTTTTGGTACCGCTACTGCTGGAGCTGTTGTAAACCACTCCGGCGCTTGCTCTGCATCAGCATAGCCTTTAAGAATAGCGATAGGTTTCAAACCCATTGCTTCCGCTTTTTCTTTACTCATCAATACTAAGGCTGCTGCACCATCATTCATAGTAGATGCATTAGCTGCAGTTACGGTACCTTCTTTAGTAAAGGCTGGGCGTAAACCAGCAATTTTATCAAATTTCACATTGAAAGGTTCTTCATCTTTAGAGAACCATGTAGGATCCCCTTTTTTAGAAGGTATTGCTACCGGAACTATTTCTGCTTCAAATTTACCGGCTTCTATAGCGGCTTGACTTCTTTTATAACTTTCGATGGCAAAAGCATCTTGTTCTTCTCTAGAAAAACCAATTTCTTGTGCGCACAAATCAGCAGCATTTCCCATTGGGTAATTGTGGTAAACATCGGTTAAGCCATCTTTAGCTAAACCATCAATCATGCTTACATTACCATATTTACTACCCCATCTCATGGTAGGACTGTAGAAAGGCACATTGCTCATACTTTCCATACCACCAGCAACCACTACATCTGCATCGCCCAATAAAATAGCTTGTGCCGCTTGAGCGATTGCTTTCATACCCGAAGCGCACACTTTATTAATAGTAGTACAATTAACTGCATCTGGCAAACCCGCAAATTTTGCTGCTTGTCGAGCTGGAGCTTGTCCCACATTAGCTTGTAATACACAGCCCATTAATACTTCTTGTACATCGGCAGGAGCAATACCTGCTTTTTCTACTGCTCCTTTAATAGCGATGGCACCCAATTGGGTAGCAGAAAAATCTTTCAAAGAACCACCCCAGCTTCCTAGTGGCGTACGAACGGCAGAGATTATATAAACTTCTTTCATATGATTTGGGATTAAAAATTTTGGCAAAGGTAACTAATTAAATAACAGCTACAAACGATCAATTCATGATAAATAGTAGTAAAAAAGACTATGTTTTATAAGAAAAATTAAAAAAATGATGTTGGAATAGAAAAAAAACGTACCTTTGCACCCTCATTCTCAGAGTGCTCTTTAATATAATTGCATTTGGGAGAGTATTTAAACACTCGCTAAAACCAAAAAAAAAGAAACATGGCTAAAGAAATTTCAGGCTTTGTAAAGCTGCAATGTAAAGGCGGCCAAGCCAATCCAGCGCCACCAATCGGACCTGCATTAGGTTCTAAAGGTGTTAACATCATGGAATTCTGCAAGCAATTCAATGCTCGCACACAAGACAAAATGGGTAAAGTATTACCTGTTTTAATCACTGTTTACTCAGACAAATCATTCGATTTTGTCATCAAAACTCCTCCAGCAGCGGTTCAATTAATGGAACATGCTAAGTTGCAAAAAGGTTCTAAAGAGCCAAATCGTAACAAAGTGGGCAAAGTAACTTGGTCACAAGTAGAAGAAATCGCTAAAGATAAAATGGCTGATTTAAACTGCTTTACGGTAGAAAGTGCTATGCGCATGGTTGCGGGTACGGCACGTAGTATGGGTTTGATTGTTGAGGGCAACGCTCCTTGGAATTAATCCATTGTCTTAATCTTTAAAAACATTTGTAACAATGGCACTTAATAAACAAAGAAAAGCTGTAGAAGCTAAATTCGACAATAATAAAGTTCATTCATTAACTGAAGCATCTCAGTTAATTAAATCATTGAACTGCACAAAATTTGATAGTTCTGTAGATATGCACATCCGTTTGGGCGTTGACCCTAAGAAAGCGGATCAAGCTATTCGTGGAACCGTAAGTTTACCGCACGGTACTGGTAAAACAAAACGCGTATTAGTGTTATGTACTCCAGATAAAGAAGCAGAAGCAAAAAATGCGGGCGCTGATTTCGTAGGTTTAGACGAATTCGTACAAAAAATTGAAAGCGGATGGACCGATATCGATGTAATCATCGCTACTCCATCTGTAATGCCTAAAATTGGTAAATTGGGTAAAGTATTAGGTCCACGTAACTTAATGCCAAATCCAAAAACTGGTACGGTAACAAACGATGTTGCGAACGCCGTAACGGATGTTAAAGGTGGTAAAATTGCTTTCAAAGTTGACAAAGCAGGTATCATTCATGCTTCTATCGGTCGTGTTTCATTTGAACCAACTAAAATTGCTGAGAATGCTCAAGAGCTTATCAACGCTTTGGTACGTATGAAACCAACTACTGCAAAAGGCACTTATTTAAAAGGTATCAGCATGGCAAGTACCATGAGCCCTGGTATTATTGTTGACACAAAAAGTGTAGTTTCTTAATTGACACTGCAGTATTATTCAACTTAAAAAAATTAGAACATGACACCAGCTCAAAAAACAGAAGTAATAGCACTTTTAAAAGAGAAATTCTCTCAATATTCTAACTTTTACGTTACCGATACAGAATCGTTAACTGTAGAACAAGTTAGTACACTTCGTCGCGTATGTTTTGAAAAAAATGTAGAGATGAAAGTGGCTAAAAACACTTTAATTAAAAAAGCATTAGAAAGCTTAGGCGACGAAAAATATGCAGGCATCTACGATTCTTTGCATAATGTAACCGCTTTAATGTTTTCTGATTCACCAAAAGAACCAGCTGTTATTATTTCTGCTTTCAGAAAAGGAAACAACAGCGCAATGCCTATTTTAAAAGCGGCATTGATCGGTGAAGAAGTTTATAGTGGTGATGATAAATTAGTTGCATTAACTAATATCAAAACTAAAAATGAACTTATCGGCGAAGTTATTGGATTGTTACAATCTCCGGCTAAGCGCGTAATCTCTGCTATGTTAAATCATATCGAGAATGGATCTACAGCACCAGCTGCTGAAGCAACTCCTGCTGAGGCACCAGAAGCAGCACCAGAAGTAGCACCAGAAGCGGCTCCTGAAGAAGCGCCAGCTACACCAGCTGATGCGGCTCCAGAAGCACCGGCTGAAGAAGCAACTCCGGCTGCAGAATAAAGTACCTCGGAAAGGGTTTCTTTCCAAATAAATTTAGGCTTCCAAGTCCACATATAAAAACAATTTTTTTTAAAAACTTAAAACTAAAATATCATGGCAGATGTAAAAGCAATTGCTGAACAGTTAGTAAATTTAACTGTTAAAGAAGTACAAGAATTAGCAGACGTATTAAAAGCAGATTATGGTATCGAACCAGCTGCTGCTGCAGTAGTAATGGCTGCAGGTGGTGGCGCTGGCGAAGCAGCTGCTGAAAAAACAGCATTTGATGTAATCCTTAAAAATGCAGGTGCATCTAAATTAAATGTTGTAAAAGTAGTTAAAGATTTAACTGGCTTAGGATTAAAAGAAGCTAAAGAATTAGTTGATGGCGCTCCTAAAGCGGTTAAAGAAGGCGTAAGCAAAGCTGAAGCTGAAGATATTAAAGCTAAATTAACGGAAGCTGGTGCTGAAGTTGAAATCGCTTAATCACGATCTTACTCTACATAAAACAAAGCGCGCAAATAATTGAGCGCTTTTTTTTATTCTTTTCTTGTTCTCAACATCATTTTTTGTAATTTGCAAACAAATTAAAATAAGTTGTCTCACCCCAATA
>CAIWHF010000240.1 GCA_903912405.1 uncultured Bacteroidota bacterium
ACGTAAACATCGGAACCATCGGACACGTAGACCATGGTAAAACAACTTTAACTGCAGCAATCACCTCTATTTTGGCAAACAAAGGTTTGGCAGAAAAAAGAGGTTATGATGAGATTGATGCCGCTCCAGAAGAAAAAGAGCGTGGTATTACTATCAACACTGCACACGTTGAGTATGAAACAGTTAGCCGTCACTACGCGCACGTAGATTGTCCTGGTCACGCTGACTATGTAAAAAACATGATTACTGGTGCTGCTCAAATGGACGGTGCTATTCTTGTAGTTGCTTCTACAGATGGTCCTATGCCACAAACAAGAGAGCATATCTTACTTGCTAAACAAGTAGGTGTTCCTAAAATCGTTGTATTCATGAACAAAGTAGATCTTGTTGATGATTTAGAGATTTTAGAATTAGTAGAAATGGAAATTCGTGAGTTGTTAACTAAAAATGGTTTTGACGGTGATAATACCCCAATCATTAAAGGTTCTGCAACTGGCGCTTTAGCTGGCGATCCACAATGGGTTGCTGCTATCGATGAGTTAATGGATGCAGTAGATGCATATATCCCATTACCTCCTCGTCCAGTAGATCAACCATTCTTGATGTCTGTTGAGGACGTATTTACGATCACTGGTCGTGGTACTGTTGCTACAGGTCGTATCGAGCGTGGTGTGCTTAAAGTTGGTGATAACGTAGAAATCGTTGGTTTCAACGAAGACGCTTTAACGTCTACTTGTACAGGTGTTGAGATGTTCAAAAAATTATTGGACAGAGGTGAAGCTGGTGATAACGCTGGTATCTTATTACGTGGTATTGAGAAAACTCAAATCCGTCGTGGTATGGTTATCTGTGCTCCAAAATCAATCACTCCACACACTGAATTTAAAGGTGAAGTTTACGTATTAAGTAAAGATGAAGGTGGACGTCACACTCCATTCTTTAATAAATACCGACCTCAGTTCTACTTCCGTACTACGGACGTAACTGGTGAGTGTATGTTACCTGCAGGTGTAGAAATGGTTATGCCTGGTGACAATGTGAACTTATCTGTAAAATTAATCGCTCCAATTGCGATGGATAAAGGTCTTAAATTCGCGATTCGTGAAGGTGGCCGTACAGTAGGTGCTGGTCAAGTAACAGAGATCATCAAATAAATTCCTGAATGCATGAGTTATTCGTAACTCATGCATTTTCAATAAAATAGAAATTCATTAGTGGTTTGATTTTCAAATTACTTTTGAATTTTTATTTTTCTTACGGGAATAGTTCAACGGTAGAATAGAGGTCTCCAAAACCTTTGATCGTGGTTCGAATCCGCGTTCCCGTGCATTTACAACTTGTATTTCTTTTTTTTGTACATTTACAACAATAGAAATAATTAAAAAAACAGTATCATGAGTAAATTTGGAAATTATATACAAGCTGCCTACGATGAGTTAGTTCATAAAGTAAACTGGCCTACTTGGTCTGAATTACAACAAACTACGTTGATTGTATTAGCTGCTTTAGCTTTGATTACCGTATTGATTCTAGGAATGGATGTAAGCTCTGATGTAGTTTTACGTTTCATTTATAACATATTAGGTAAATAAAATTTAACACTATGAGTGAAATGGTAGAAACCCAAGATACCAAGTGGTATGTGCTACGTGTGGTGAGTGGTAAAGAAAAGAAAGTAAAAGAATACTTAGATAAAGAAATTCGTTTAAGTGGATGGAGTGCTATAATTCTTCAAGTATTTTGCCCAGTGGAAAAAATATTTAAAGTAGTAGGGGGTAAAAAAGCACTTCGCGAAAAAATTCAATATCCTGGATACTTAATGTTGGAAGCATCTGGCGGAAAGCTTAAAGACGATATCATACAAACAATCAAAAATATTACGGGCGTTATTCACTTCTTAGGTAAAGAAAATCCAATTGCTTTACGTAAACAAGAAGTAAGTAAAATGTTTGGCAAATTAGACGAAGTAAGTGAAAATGGTATCGGATTCTCTGAGCCGTTTATTGTTGGTGAAACAGTAAAAATCATCGATGGTCCATTTAATGAATTTAATGGTAGTATTGAAGAGGTTCAGGAAGAAAAGAAAAAATTAAAAGTAGTTGTGAAAATTTTTGGAAGAGCTACTCCAGTAGAATTAAATTACATGCAAGTAGAGAAAATTGCATAGATCGAATAAGCATAAACGAAAAGGGCTTCAACAATGTTGAAGCCCTTTTTATTTATGCTTATTCGATCTATGCAATTTTCTCTACTTGCATGTAATTTAATTCTACTGGAGTAGCTCTTCCAAAAATTTTCACAACTACTTTTAATTTTTTCTTTTCTTCCTGAAC
>CAIWHF010000241.1 GCA_903912405.1 uncultured Bacteroidota bacterium
ACAAAAAATAGAAACTTACCTAAAAGTATCCTACTTTTGTAACTAGTTTATTTCTATGGCATTTCACTTCAAATTCAATACTAAACCAAGTCTATTTAAAGGCACAAAAGACCCTTTTAGGCTTATTATTATAAATGATGAAACCTTGATGGAGGTAGCCTCTTTTAAACTTACCAAAAAAAGCGTTTATATTCTCTTCAGCTCTTTATTTGTGGGTACTGTTTTGCTTACCTATCTTCTGGTAATAACCACACCTTTACGCTATTATATTCCAGGATATGCTAGTGGAGCAGGAAGAAAAGAACTTATTCACCTCAAACAACAAATAGATTCTCTCAATGACTATACTCAAAGTCAGCAGTTAGTTATTAATAATTTCAACAGAATAGTGCAAGGTAAAGATGTCATTACACTTGATACGAATGCGCTAACGCCGAAGCAAATTGATGCCTTACCTGAAAAAAATGTTTTACCTAATGCAGAAGCCATTAAAAAAGATGCTAACATTCGGGTGAAAGCAGCTAACAGAAAAAAGAGACATGGAAGAAAATAAATTTAATCCATCAAGTATCTTACAATATACAAGCATCACTATACAATGGTTTCTTCTTTTAGGCATTGGCGTATGGGGCGGCATACAACTTGATCAGCGTTGGCACTGCAAGCCTATTTTTATTATAATTTTACCCCTATTAGCCTTGAGCTATTGTTTTTATTCGCTTATTAAATCACTCAACAATAAAAAATAACATGAAAAAAATATTTGTCTTAAGTCATTTATTAGTAGCAGCCGCTATAGCTATAGCTATCTTTTTTATACATGGCAAGTTTCCTTTATTCGATGCAAAAGCTTTATGGATTGGCAATATCATCTTATTTGGCCTTTCCCTATTGAGTCTTAGAATGATAAAAACGAGTGAAGGGAAAAGCGCACAAGGCTTCGTAAATGGAGTATATGCAAGCTCACTTTTGAAAATAGTTATTTGCTCTATCTCCATCCTACTTTATGTTTTATTAAATAAACAAGGACTTCATAAACCAACCGTATTTTCGCTTTTAGGTTTATACTTTTTCTACACAATGTTAGATGGCACCATGTTGTCAAACATGAATAAGCGAAAAAAATAAACAGCATGAGAAAAAAACAAGCTTCCTTTGAGGTTTTGCAAAATTTTCTTCCCAATGACACATATGCCTATATAGTCCCATATATAGAACAATACACTATCCATTTAACGATAACGAAAGATCGAAAACAGGTTTTAGGCGATTACCGAAATCCAATACCTGAGAAACCTTTCCATAGAATTAGCATCAATGGCACGCTCAATAAATACAGTTTTTTAATTACTCTTTTGCACGAAATTGCTCATTTAATAACCTTTGTGCATCACCAACACAAGGTATCACCTCATGGTAAAGAATGGAAATCCTTTTTTTCAAATTTATTGGCACCGCTAATGGGAAAAAACATATTCCCACCAAGCGTAGAAAAAGCCTTAATTAAATATATTAAAAATCCGGGAGCAAGTTCTTGTAGTGATCCTCACTTATTTAGAGCCTTATTGGCTTTTGATAGAAAAGACGAAAATTACAGCTTAGTAGAGGAACTACCGACCAATAGTCTATTTAAATCAACTGATGGACATACTTATAAATTATTAGAAAAAAGAAGAACGCGCTTTGTATGTGAACAAGTAGGTACACATAAAAAATTTCTTTTCCCAAGTTTGATGCATGTTTTCCCTATAAATAGCGATTAAAACAACCTGAAATTAGTACTAAATACCTACATTTGTTAACCTAAAAACCAATCTATGAATATTAGAAATCTATTTTTCATTTCGGCTGCCCTTAGCTTATCTATTCCTCAATCAGGATGGGCACAGTCAACTAACACAATGAAAAAAACAAGTATTGCAAGTAAAAGAAAATTATTAGACCCTGCAAATATGGATCTCTCTGTAAATCCAGGCGACAATTTCTTCTTTTATGCCAATGGTACCTGGCTTAAAAACAATCCGATACCAGCCACTGAAACACGCTGGGGTAGCTTTAATGAATTACAAGAAAATAATTACAAAGCACTGCATGAACTTCTAGAATCTGCAGCTAAAGCCAATGCTAAAAAAGGTAGCAACCAACAAAAGATTGGCGATTTCTATAAAAGTGGTATGGATACAAATACTATCGAAAAAGCTGGTATTACGCCGTTAAGCAGTCACTTTATGCGTATCGCTCGCTTACAAAATGCTGATGATTTACTAAAAGAAATCTGTTATGAACATACCATTGGCCTAAGCCCTGTATTTGGATTTTATATATCTCCTGATGATAAAAATGTAACCCAACAAATTTGTCAATTTGGACAAGCAGGATTAGGCATGCCCGACCGCGACTACTATTTTAAAACAGACGCACGCACTTTAAAAATAAAGGATGCTTATGTAAAATACTTGGAAACGGTATTCACCTTATTAGGCAATAAAGACAGAGCCGCTGCAATGGCAAAATCTGTATTAGATTTAGAAACAATTTTAGCGGGTTCTCATATGACGCGTGTAGAAATGAGAGACCCTTATAAATTATATAATAAGTACAATGAAAAAAGCGCCTATGCTGCCATGCCTATGTTGGAAAGCATTCGATTGTTAAATTATTTAGGTATTAAAAACGCTGACAGCTTCATCATTGCGCAACCTAATTATTTTGCAAAATGGAGCGAAATGCTACATTCTCAAAAGCTAGACGATTGGAGAAATTACCTACAATTTCATTTAGTAAACAGTATGGCATCTTTCTTAAGCAGCCCTTATAATCAAGCTAGCTTTGAATTTTATGGCAAATCCGTACGCGGTCAGCAGCAACAAAAACCAAGATGGAAAAGAGTGTTATCTATGGTAGATGGTAATATTGGAGAATTATTAGGACAAGAATATGTTCGTAAAAACTTCAAGCCTGAAGCAAAAAGTCGCATGTTAGCATTAGTAAATAATTTACAAGCTACCTATGCCGATCGTATTCAACATTTAGATTGGATGAGCGATGTAACCAAGAAAAAAGCGCTAACCAAATTAAATACCTTTTTAAAGAAAATAGGCTATCCAGACGCATGGAAAGACTATAGCAAATTGCAAATTGTGCCTAATAACTATGCACAAAATATTATGAATGCAAGTGCCTTAGAATTCCAAATGAATATTGATAAATTAGGCAAACCTGTAGATAAAAAAGAATGGGGCATGACACCTCCAACGGTTAACGCGTACTACAATCCTGCATTCAATGAAATCGTTTTCCCTGCTGGTATCTTACAATATCCTTTCTTTGATTTTGATGCCGACGATGCCGTAAACTATGGTGGAATTGGTGGTGTTATTGGTCATGAAATGACGCATGGCTTTGATGACCAAGGACGACAATATGATGCGGATGGTAATTTAAACGATTGGTGGACAGAAGCAGATGCTGCCTTATTCACTAAAAAAGCGCAAGTAGTTATTGATCAGTTTAATAAATTCACTGTTTTAGATACCGTACATGTAAATGGCGAGTTGACCATTGGTGAAAACCTGGCAGATTTGGGTGGTGTAACTATTGCCTACCAAGCGTTTCAACAAACGCAGCAATATAAAGAAGGAAAAACAATTGATGGCTTAACGCCTGACCAACGTTTCTTCTTAAGCTGGGCACAAGTTTGGAGAGCAAATACGCGACCAGAAGAAATGGTTTCAAGAATCATTACCGATCCACACTCTCCTAACGAATGGAGATGTAATGCGCCTTTGAGCAATTTTGAACCGTTCTATAAAGCATTTAATATCCAACCAGGTACTAAAAATTATCGCGCACCAAATACGAGAGCGCAAGTTTGGTAATAAACGATATTAGCAATTACAGAAAAGAGCGACTTATAAAGTCGCTCTTTTTTTATTTCTCTACTCTACGAGTGCCTGAATACAATTCATATTCTAGCAGTCTACAGTCTATTGTACTATTAAAAAACTCAATTCTTCTTTTAGCTTTCAAACCTATTTTCTTAGCTAAATCTAAATTTCCGGTGAAAACATAACCCCAATAACCACCACATTTTTGCTTCATAAAATCCCCTATTCTGCCGTAGGTAGCTTCCAATTCAGTTTCCTCGCCTAGGCGATCGCCATACTCAGGATTTACCATCATTACGCCAGCGACAGCTTCTGGAACAACCGTATCGTAAAAATCACAAACAGCAAAACTGATCATATCCTCTACTCCTGCAGCCATTGCATTTAGCTTAGCATTTTCTATTGCTTTATTACTTATATCGCTTGCTATAATGGGCACTTTTGCTTCTATAACTTGTGTTTCAATTATAGCAAGTTCTTTGTCATAAACTGCCGCATCATATCCCAAAATATGCATAAAGGCATAGTTTGATCGGTACAAACCAGGCACTCTATTAGTAGCCATTAAGGCAGCTTCTATAGCTAAGGTACCGGAGCCACACATAGGATTTATAAAGGGACTTTTCTTATCCCATCGGCTAGCATAAATAGTTGCGGCCGCTAAGCCTTCTAACATAGGGGCCAAGCCAGGTATTTTACGATAACCATGACGAGCAATAGAATCACCCGTAGTGTCTATAAACACTTCTGCAAATTCATCTTTCCAATGTAAGTGTATAACCGATCCTGTAAGTGCTGCACCCGTCTTTGGTCGCTCATCACGGATATCTCTAAGTCGATCTACTATAGCATCTTTAACTCTAAGATTTGCAAACATGCTATTGTTGATACTTTCATTACTTACATTACTCGTAACGGAGAAATATCCTGGATTGGGAATAATTTCTTCCCAAGGTATTTGCAATAATTCGTTGTAAATTTGATTGGCATCGATGGCTTTAAATGCATGTAGACTATACAAAACCTGACTAGCACATCTAAGATTTAAATTTAATTTAATGCAGTCATTTAAGGTAATAAAGAGCTTAAGCCCTGTTACAAATCGCTCTTCAATTTCGAAATCAAGATTTATTACTTCTTGTTCTAAATACGGTACAATTCTTTTGTGGCATGTAATAACCACATTTGCTTTTGT
>CAIWHF010000242.1 GCA_903912405.1 uncultured Bacteroidota bacterium
CGAACTCATTTTTGATCAAGGCTTTGGGGATATTTTTAGTATTCGCATTGCCGGCAATGTAGTTACCAATGGTATCTTGGGCAGTTTGGAATATGCTACTTCGGTGGTGGGGAGCAAATTGATTGTAGTGCTGGGGCATACCAATTGTGGGGCTATCAAAGGAGCTTGCGATCATATACGCCTTGGGCATCTTACCGAGTTGTTAGAAAAAATAGAACCAGCGGTTGCTGAAGTAGCAAAGTCGATAAATAGAGAAACGGAGTATGAGCTTTTTGAATACGAAGTAACCAAAACTAATGTATTGATAGGTGCAAGAGAAGTTACAGAACGCAGTCCGATTATAAAAGCCCTTGTAGCAGAAGGTAAAGTAGGGGTGGTGCCAGCAATTTATAATATTGCCACTGGCAAAGTGCAGTTTTTGGATGTATAATGCATTCATTGTTTACAATTAATTAATATTGGCTAAGCGCTGGTGCTAGTAAATTTGCGATACAATTTTATATTTTGAAAACGAAGCAGACGATAATAAGAGACATTAGCTGGCTAGCCTTTAATGAGCGCGTATTGCAAGAAGCGATGGATGAAAGCGTACATCTCTACGACCGACTCAAATTTTTAGGCATTTTTTCTAATAACCTTGATGAGTTTTTTAGAGTGCGCGTAGCTACGCTCAATAAAATGAAAACCATCAGTGCCTTTAATAAATTTCATGCCGAAGCGCATCCAGAAAAAATACTCAAGCAAATACATGATAAGGTAGTAGAGCAACAGCGCATCTTTGATAAAACGTTTACCAATATCATTGGCCTTTTAGAAAAAAAACATCGCATCTATTTTAAAAATGAGCGTCAGCTCAATGCTGCACAAAAGCAATTTGTAAAAAACTATTTCGAAGATCAGGTGCGCTCAAGAATTGTGCCACTTATGATAGAGAGCATGCCCCATACCCCTTTTTTGAGAGATAAACATATCTACCTAGCTTGTGTATTGGGCAATGCAGCGCATACCAATTTGCAATCGTATGCACTCATCGACATCCCATCTAAAACCTTACCGCGCTTTGTGATATTACCCGACAGCAAAAACGAAGTGCACGTCATATTATTGGAAGATATTATTCGGTTCAACTTATCGAATCTCTTTGCACCTTTTGGTTATAATCAATTCTCGAGTCATATTGTGAAACTAACCCGCGATGCGGAGCTGGAGATTGATAATGATTTTCAGTCGAACGTCGTAGCCGAAATAGAAAAAGGACTCAAAATTAGAAAGAAAGGGAAGGCAACACGCTTTGTATATGACAAACACATTGATGCCCGCCTTTTAGATTTTTTAATTAAACGCTTAAATCTTTCTAAAAAAGATAACCTGATTGCCGGTGGGCGTATTCATAATTTCAAAGATTTTATGGATTTCCCAAAATCGGTATTTACTAATTATGCTGAGCGACCAAAACCCTTTATACATCCGATGCTTACGCAGCCTTGTCGTATAATGAGTGTCTTAGATCAGCGCGATGTGATGTTGCATTTGCCGTATCATTCCTTTGATTCGGTAATTGATTTATTGCGCGAAGCAGCCATTGATCCATTTGTTCAGAGTATAAAAATTACCTGCTATCGATTGGCAAAAGATTCTAAAATCATCAATGCATTATTGAATGCCGTAAGAAACGGGAAAGAAGTAACGGTGGTATTAGAACTGCGTGCGCGTTTTGATGAGGAAGCTAATCTGCATTGGAAAACAGTACTAGAAGAAGAGGGCGTGAAGGTATTAATTGGCATGCCGAATATGAAAGTGCATGCTAAATTGTGTGTGATTAAAAAGAAGCAATTCAACCGCATCAAATACTACGGTTTTATAGCTACGGGCAACTTCAACGAATCGACCTCTAAGGTATATGGCGATCACTTATTGTTTACCAGTCATACCCAAATCTTACGCGATGTGAATGCGGTATTTATGTATATAGAAAAACCGCTGCTCAAGAAAAATCCGTTGGATAATTTGAAATTGCTTGTAGCAACGCCAAAGCATATGCGACCGTATTTTTTAAATTTAATACAGCAAGAAATAAAGAAACATAAAAGTAGTAAGCAGGGCGAATTAATTATAAAATTGAATAGTATTGTAGATGAGGCCTTGATTGAAAAATTATATGATGCTGCTAAAGAAGGAGTGCCGGTGCACTTGATTATAAGAGGAATTTGTTGCGCACTAACAGCATTAACAACATTCAAAAAACCGATACAGGCCATCAGTATTGTAGATCAGTATTTGGAGCATGCGCGGGTGTTTGTTTTTGGCACAGGCAAGCAAGCCAAGACCTTTATCTCTTCTGCCGATTGGATGGTGCGTAACTTGGACCATCGCATAGAGGTGGCTTGTCCAATTTTAGACCCGATGATTGCAGAAGAATTACAAGATATTTTGGTTATTCAATTGCAGGAAAATGTAAAAGGTCGTATCTTAGATAACGAACAAATGAATACGTATGTGTTGCCAGCGGCTAAAGCAAAAAAGCTGCGCTCACAAACCGAAACATATAACTACTTAATTAATAAAAGATATAATTAGTTGAAAATTGCAGCAATTGATATAGGTTCTAATGCCATTCGTTTATTAATTTCCGAAGCGCATCCATACAAGGATAAAGAAGTGGATTTCACTAAATTATTATTTCTTCGTATTCCCTTGCGATTAGGTTTTGATGTATTTGAAAAAGGTAAAATCAGTAAAAAGAAACAAGAGCAATTGGCCGATTCTATGCAGGCTTTTAAGATGCTCATGAATGTTTATAAAGTAGACGTATACCGAGCATGTGCAACATCCGCAATGCGGGATGCAAAAAATGGAAAGGCTTTAATAAAATCGATTAAAGTAACAACCGATATTGCTATCGATATCATTTCTGGTCAAGAAGAAGCAACCATTATTTATAACGCCCATTTGGGAGAGAAAAACAATGCGCAGAAAACGCTGTTGTATATCGATGTAGGTGGGGGTAGTACCGAATTGTCTTTGTTTCAAGATAATCAATTAGTAAAAAAAGAATCCTTTAATATTGGCACCATTCGCTTATTGCAAAATCAAGTTAGTAAAGCACATTGGCAAGCATTGGCTCGATTCTTAAAAGCTATTGTAAAGAAAAATTCAAAGGTGCAATTGGTGGGAAGCGGTGGTAATATCAATAAACTCTTCTCATTATCCAAACAAAAAGAAGGCAAGCCGCTAAGCAAAGCGACGCTAACTACCTATTATAGCAGCTTAAGCGCGATGAGTATTGAAGAACGCATGCATCATTATGATTTGCGCGAAGACCGTGCCGATGTTATGGTGCCGGCCTTATCCATTTTCTTAAACATCATGGAGCATACCCAGAGCAATGAAATTTATGTGCCCAAAATTGGCTTGGCCGATGGCATTGTGCGCAGTATATATTTTCAAGAAGCGCTATAAGTTTACATTAGTTTAATACGGGCTTAATAATTAGTACATACTAGAAGTTTTATTTTGTCGAAGTCAAACTTTGAACGATGACAAAAAGAGAAGTTGAAGTACTGGTACTATCGGATATCCACTTGGGTACCACGGGCTGCCATGCCCAAGAACTTTTACAGTATCTGAAAACCATTCAGCCTAAGATGGTGATTTTAAATGGCGATATCATTGATATATGGCAATTTAAAAAACGCTATTGGCCTCCATTGCATACCGCTGTATTGCTGCAGTTTATAGCTTGGGCTACGGAGCAAATACCGGTGTACTACATAACCGGTAATCATGATGAGTATTTGCGCAAGTTTGTAGATACTGAATTGGGTGCTTTAAAAATTAAAAATAAATTATCCTTAAAATTAAACAATAAGCAAGTCTGGGTTTTTCATGGCGATGTATTTGACGTGGTGATGCAAAACAGTAAATGGTTGGCTAAGCTCGGTGCTATTGGTTATGATGCATTAATCCTGCTCAACAGAACGGTAAATAATCTGCTACTAAAAATGGGGAGAGAACGTATTTCTATATCCAAAACTATAAAAAATAGTGTGAAGAAAGCAGTAGCCTTCATTAATAAATTTGAAGATACGGTATGCAGTATTGCGGCTGAGCATCATTATGACTATGCGATTTGTGGGCATATCCATCAGCCAGAAAATAAAATTATTGTAACGCCACATGGTGTAGTGCGTTATTTAAACTCGGGCGATTGGATAGAGAATTTAAGTGCGCTTGAATATCAGGATGAGCAATGGAAATTATATTTCTACGAGCAAGATCCGCTTGCCAAAACCGTTGATTTAAGCACTACGGCATCCAAAACTATGGATATTCCGGAGTTGTTTAGTTTATTCATTAATCAACATTAACATAACTACATGAAAATCTTATTGGCGATTCAGGCAACGGGGAATGGCCACATTAGCAGGGCGCAAGCCGTCTATCCAATCTTACAAAAATATGGCGAAGTGGATGTGTTGGTGAGTGGCACACAATCGAGTGTTCCCAAAGCGTTTCCCGTAAAATACCAATTGAAAGGCTTGAGTTTTATCATAGGTAAAAAAGGCGGTGTTGATCTAGTGCGTAGTTTTTTTCATTTTGATTGGTGGCAGTTTTTCAAACATGTATTTACCTTTCCTGTGCAGGAATATGATATCATCATCAATGATTTTGAACCTGTGGTGGCATGGGCTTGCAAATGGAGAAAGAAAACTAGCTACGGCTTAAGTCATCAAGCGGCGGTAGCGCATCCTTCGAGTCCGAAACCGAGTGGTGATTTTGCATGGAGTAAATGGATTTTAAACTATTATGCACCGAGCACCTATGCCTTTGGTTTTCATTTTAAACCCTACGATGCTGCTATTTTCACGCCTATCATACGGCCGAAAGTGCGCCATTTACAATCGGTAAATGCAGGTCACTATACGGTTTATTTGCCGGCTTATCATCATCAGCACTTAGCCTCCTTTTTAAGTCAATTTGCAGATGTGCATTGGCATATTTTCTCAAAAGATGCCACTTCTAATGTATATTTCAAAAACGTCACTATTTATCCCGTTGGTGATGATGCTTTTTTATTGAGCATGGCCTCTTCTAATGGCGTGCTGTGTGGTGCTGGATTTGAAGCACCCGCAGAAGCGCTGTATCTAAAAAAGAAATTAGCGGTGGTGCCTATGAAAAATCAATATGAACAATACTGTAATGCGGCTGCCTTAGCCGATATGGGAGTACCAGTTTGGTTTGATTTATTTAATGAAAAAGCAGCCTTAGCCAAATGGATAGTGTCGGTGCAAACGATAACCGTTGACTACCCCGAACAAACACATGATATTATTTCATTAATTGTATCTAATAACAAATTCAATTACTTAGAACCTTTTGCACTACATGCTTAACAATTACTTAATATACTGGAAACGATTTGGTAACCTTAGTCAATTCCATAGCGCAGCGAAGCATCGTAATTTTGCACTCAAAAACAAAACAATGAAATCATTTATTCTATTAGTTATCTTTTATTTAGGCTTGGTCATTGCATCATTTGCAGGCACCATCAAAGGAACCGTTATTGATGCAAAAGATGCATCGAATTTAACAGGCGTTATTGTTATTTTAGAAAAACAAAACAAAACCACCGTGACCGATGCCAACGGCGTATTTGAATTTAAAGATATTCCGAATGGCAGCTATAAATTGACAGTACGTTATATCTCCTACAAAGCGCAAACATTAAACGTGACAGTGAGTGATAATACTGCTTCTGTGTTAGTAAAATTAGTAGGTGAAGGTAACGAATTGAAAGGGGTAGTATTAAAATCTAGTAAAATTACGCATACCGAAATGGCGGTAATTAGTGAAGTGAAAAAGAACAGTGTAACGGTGAGTGCGGTAGGTGCAGCACAGATTTCCAAGTCGATGGATAGAAATGCAGCAGATGTAGTGAAGCGTATTCCAGGCGTAACCGTGCAAGATGATAAATTTATTATGGTGCGTGGATTGATGGATCGTTATAATACTACCTGGTTAAATGATGCTGCAGCACCAAGTAGTGAGGTCGATAAAAAAGCTTTTTCATTTGATGTCATTCCGAGTGGTGCTATTGATCGTTTATTAGTATTCAAAACACCATCAGCAGAATTGCCGGGTGATTTTGCGGGCGGTATGGTTAAAGTATTTACCTCGGCTATACCAGAAAAAAATGGCATGAGCTTTGGTGTGCAATCTTCTTATCGTCAAAATTCTACAGGCACAACCATTAATTATAACGAACGTTCTAGCACCGATTTCCTAGGTTATGATAATGGCCAACGTGCTATACCAGCAGGTACGCCAGCCTTTTTAGACAAATCGAATAGTAATGCTCTAGCAGCAACTAAACGCTTTAGTAATAATTGGGTACTCAACCAAGGTGCCTTAGGCTTAGATCAACGCATCAATTTCTCTATTGCTCGCGTATGGAAAATGAAAAAAGTAAAAGTAGGAACCATTGGAAGTGTGTCATATACCAAAACGGGTACTAATTATTCCATGTTACGTCAAGATTTTGACTCCTTAAATTATAATTTCAGTTACAAAGATCAAATCAGCACGCTGCGTAATTCCGTAAATATAATGTGGAACACAGGGGTGTCGTTTAGAAATTCGAGAATTGAATTCAAAAATTTATTATCACAAACTGGAAGAGCCTTTGTGAATATGAGAAATAATAATTTTATTCCACAAGATTCTTTCAGTAAAGAATTGGTTTACAATATGGGTTACGAAAGTATTCGTAATTACATGAGTCAATTGAATGTCCCCTGTAAGTCGTAAGGCTTGAGTTGTGAGAAATACTGGCATAAGTTGTCCTTCTCTAAGTCTGTCGAGGTGGGCATGGGCTTCACTTTTGGTCATTTAAGAGTCTCC
>CAIWHF010000243.1 GCA_903912405.1 uncultured Bacteroidota bacterium
GCACAACGATTAGTTTAGAGTATGGTCTAACTACTGCATATGGTTCTACTATGGCTACAACACCGGGTACGGCTAGTGGAAACACCGCAACAGCGGTTAGCGCTACTTTGTCTAGCTTAACGCCAAATATAATCTACAACTATAGAATCAAAGCGGTAAATAGTGTAGGTACTTCGTATAGTAACAACTATACCTTTCAGACTAATAGTGCAACAACAATTGTGCTTTTAGAAGATAATGGCATGGCGTATCCTAATCCTTCTGCTAATGGTAAATTTATTTTGAAAACAGAAGGTATAGTGGATAGAGATAAGATTAAAGTATACAATGCTATGGGTGCTCTTTCGCCATCCATTCATATTGATCAAAATAAAATGGAGATAGATCTAAGCAATGAGGCCGCTGGTTTGTATTATCTTTCTTTTGAGCTCAATGGTAAACGAATGATAGCAAAACTAATCATTAAAAAATAATAAAAAGTCCCTACAATTTGTAGGGACTTTTTTATGCCTTTATTGCTTTGCGTATAAGACCATATTTTCTTTTGGCTGCCAATGCGGAATAATAACTTACCTTCCAGCCTGCACGGCCATCTAAGCAGCCGAGCTTAACAATGTATTGAATAATGAAAATCCAAATAGGGACAAATTTATATTTTAAATAACTACAAGATTTGCCATTTTCAATATCGCTTGCAGCTCCTATTCTTGAATATTTTACAATTTTTCTTAAGTGTGTAATGATATAAGGAAAGCTATAATGTAAGATATCGCCCTTCATTTTTTTTAGTCGCATTCCCTTTTCAAAAACGACTTCTTCATGCACTATTGCTGATGAAAATTGTGCATGTTGTTTATTAAATAAGCGCAACAAGGTATCTGGATACCATCCGCCAAAACGAATCCAATGCCCCGCGTAATTCGTTAATCGATTCATTGTGTACAAGGCATGTGAAGGTGTATTTTGTTTCCATGCCTGTATAGATTTTTGTAAGGATGCCGAAAGGCATTCGTCAGCATCGATTGATAAAATCCAATCGTTACTCGCCAATGCAATAGCTTTGTTTTTTTGTGGTCCAAATCCTATGAATTTTTCCTGCACAATATGGCAATTATATTTTTTTGCAATAGCTAGGGTAGCATCGGTAGAAAAGGAATCTAAGACAATAATCTCATCTGCAATGCCTTCCAAGGATTGCAAGCAATGCTCTAAATTGCGTGCTTCGTTTAAGGTTATAATGACGGCAGATAATTGATGCATATTGGGGCAATGCTATTTTAAATTGTTATACTTATTAGCATTGGTAACATCCATTTGCATTAATAAATTAATATAAGTGCCTCTTTTCTCTTGAGGTACTAACGCTAGCAATTTAGTAAGTTCATCACTTTTTGCATTAAAGAAAAATTGCAATAAAAATGCTCCTGGATTTTCTTTTTGAATGAGGCCTAAAGTGGGTATGCCCGCTAATATTTTAGCTTTTGCTTCTTCTGGTTTTGTAGAAAGCTGGTCGAAGCCCTCGCGATGGTAAGTATACAAATAACTGCGCAGCCCAGCAAAGCGCGGATTCAATAGCTGGTCTATAATCCAATATCTATTTTTTGTGCCTTCTATAGCTTTCCAGCCGCTAATACTCTTGCCCTCTTCAGGAGCGTTGTTTACAATGTTTAAAGCTTTGTTGTAATATACTGTTCCACCATTTAGTTTGTAGCTGTCATAATCCAGTCCAAGGGATATGTATACATAATAGGCAATTAATGCACTTAGATTACTTGTCATAGCATCATTTCCACTTATTCTATTTTCGTCAAATTGAATTTGTGTAAATTGGTTTAATTTGAACACCACATCTTTATCTACATGATTTACTAAAGAACTGGTGAAAGAGGTGTTGTAAACAGGTCGAGAGGTTTGAATACTAAAGGTAGCCGCGTAAATATCGTCTTCAGTTTTAGTAAGTAAATTGATAAGGATATTCATGTCAATACGCTCTTCTGGCTGAAACTCATCATTTGTCCACTTACGTTGATTGATGAAATCTCGAATATTGCTTTCAATATTAGTAAAAATCTGTTTGTCTACATTTTGTATGCGATCCGACATGATTTTAATCTTGCAATTAATCTCCTGCGATCCTGCTTTGTAAAAACAGCTAACTGCTATAAGAAAAAGTACTAGTTTGCGCATGTGTGTGCTTTTATAATATGATCTA
>CAIWHF010000244.1 GCA_903912405.1 uncultured Bacteroidota bacterium
AAAAACGTTTGAGAAAAAACCGTCATAAAAAAAATAAATAGTTAAACCTAGTTTAAACTATCTGAAACGGTTATGTAGTGGTAATCACATGCTTTTTGCAAAGCATGTGATTATTTCTATGTAACAATTTTTTATTAAACTCTTTTGTTTCGAACAAAAAGAGTGTAGAGATGGGCAATTTATGAACAAAGAATTAATCATTAATGCATCGGAAGAAGGTGTAGAAATTGCACTTTTAGAAGATAAGCGATTAGTTGAATTGCATTTTGAAAAAGGTCAAAATGACTTTGCTGTAGGAGATATCTATTTAGGCAAGGTCAAAAAATTAATGCCAGGACTCAATGCTACCTTCGTAAATGTAGGTTACGAAAAAGACGCCTTTTTACATTATACCGATTTAAGTCCGTATTTAAATTCACTTTCCAAATTTACCCGAGAAGCCATTACTGGAAAACCATCTTGGGGTAACGACTTTAGTAATTTTAATGTTGAGAAAGAAATTGCTAAAAATGGTAAAATCACAGAAGTATTTAATCAAAAGCCAGAGATATTAGTTCAGATTCTGAAGGAACCTATATCAGCAAAAGGACCAAGATTGAGCTGCGAAATTTCGCTACCTGGAAGATTTGTAGTTATAACTCCTTTCAATGATGTTGTAGCCGTATCGAGAAAAATACATGCTGCAGACGAAAGAAAACGCCTTCAAAAAATTGTTGAAAGTGTGAAACCAAAGAATTTTGGGGTTATTGTAAGAACTGCAGCTGAAGGTAAAAGTACTACTGAACTGCATAACGATATTTTAGAATTAGCAGCCACTTGGGCTCAAATCCAGGAAAAGTTGATTGATGCCAAAGCACCTCAAATTATTTTAAGCGAACAAGGTAAAACAAATTCTATACTTAGAGATTTACTAAGTGCTGATTTTCAACGTATTGTTGTAAATGACAAAGCTATTTATAATGAAACTCGTGAATATATCAGCAGAATTGCTCCTGAAAAAAGAGATATCGTTAGCTTGCATACTTCGAGCATGGCCTTATTTGAACAATATGGTGTATCGAAACAAGTAAAATCTTCTTTTGGAAAAACAATAAATTTAAATAGTGGTTCTTACTTAATTATTGAACATACCGAAGCACTTCACGTAATAGATGTAAATAGTGGAACAAGAAGCGCAGAAGCAGGACAAGAACAGAATGCACTGGCAACTAACTTAGAAGCTGCCGAAGAGATTGCTCGCCAATTGCGCTTGAGAGACCTTGGTGGAATCATTATCATTGATTTTATTGATATGAAATTGCCAGACAACAAAAAACAATTGTTGGATGCAATGGAAACCCTGCTTAAATATGATAGGGCTAAACATACAATTTTACCAATATCTAAGTTTGGTTTGATGCAAATAACACGTCAGCGTTTACGCCCAGAATTAAATATTGTAACTGCCGAAATGTGCCCTAGCTGTAAAGGATCGGGTATCATTGGACCATCTATTTTACTAGCAGATGACATTGAAAAAGATTTTCAATACCTCCTTAATCAAGGTCATAAAAATCTAAGCTTACAAGTAAACCCAATTGTGAAATCCTATCTTACAAAAGGTGGCATCTTTTCCTCAATAAAATGGAAATGGTTTTGGAAATATAAGGTTAATGTTGCTATTCATGCAGATATTAATGCACCACTTACTCAGTATGTGTTTATCGATAAACGCACAGATGATATTATTAAACTATAATTAAATGCCTCTTGTAAGAGGCATTTTTTCTGTCAAGAATTTGCTTACAACTTTAATAATGGCAGAAAAATATGTCAATATTTCTTGAAAAAAACAAAGGCAATAAATTTGCTATACATAATATAAAATCAAAAGACTATGAGCAATAAAACCGGAAAAATCAGCGTACATACGGAAAACATATTTCCCATCATCAAAAAATTCTTGTACAGCGATCATGAAATCTTTTTAAGAGAACTCGTATCCAATGCTGTAGATGCTTGTCAAAAACTCAAAACGCTATCTTCTATAGGTGAAGCTAATATGGGTGATGCTCCATTAAAAGTATGCATACATGTTGACAAAGAAAATAAAACCCTTACCATTAGTGATAATGGCATAGGTATGAGTGCCGAAGAAATTGAACAATACATCAATCAATTAGCATTTTCGGGTGCTGAAGCTTTTGTAGAAAAATATAAAGACAAGGCAGATGCCAATATTATAGGCCATTTTGGATTAGGTTTCTATTCTGGATTTATGGTTGCTTCCACGGTTGAAATACAAACAAAATCCTTCAAAGATACTCCTGCAGCACATTGGACCTGTGATGGATCTACTTCTTTTACATTATCCGCTGGTAGCAGAACAGAAAGAGGAACCGATATCATTTTACACATCAATGATGAAAGTGCAGAATTTTTAGAAACATACAGAATTCAACAATTACTATCTAAGTATTGCAAATTCTTACCAATTACTATTGAATTTGAAGAAAAAGCAATTAATAACACACATCCTATCTGGACTAAAAAACCAAGTGAATTGACCGATGAAGATTACACTTCTTTTTATTCAGAATTATATCCAATGGCTGCAGCACCATTATTCTGGATACACTTGAATGTGGATTATCCATTTAATTTAACCGGGGTTTTATACTTTCCAAAAATTACAAATAGCATTGACGCTGAAAAACATAAAGTTCAATTATACTGCAATCAGGTATTTGTAACAGATAATGTTAAAGATATTTTACCTGAATTTTTGATGTTGTTACATGGTGTAATCGACTCCCCAGATATTCCATTGAACGTGTCTAGAAGTAGTTTACAAAGTGATGCGAATGTTAAAAAAATAACACAACACATTAGCAAGAAAGTATCTGATAAGCTTAAAGAACTCTTCAAAAATGATCGTGCAGATTTTGAAAAAAAATGGAGTAGCATGGATGTATTTGTAAAATATGGTATGCTTAGCGATGAGAAGTTTGCTGAACGAGCACAAGAATTTTGTTTATTAGAAAACACACAAGGTATTTTTACTGAACTAAAAGAGTATGTTGAGAAAGTTAAAGTAGCTCAAACAGATAAAGAAGATAATGCAGTAATTCTTTATACAAACAATGCCGAAACGCAACATATTTATTTGCAAGCAGCTACCAACAAAGGCTACGATGTATTGAAATTAGAAGGGGTTTTAGATAATCACTTTGTTAATTACATCGAACAGCATTTTGAAAAAGTTAAAGTAAAAAGAATTGATGCGGATTCAATAGAGCAATTAATTGATAAAGGTACTACCAGAGAGAGTGTCTTAGATGAAGAAGCAACTAAAGAAATAACAACGCTTTTTGAAAGTATTGAACAAGGTAAAATTAAACTAAGTGTAAAGACTCAAGCCTTAGCACCTGAAGATAGTTTTGTAGCTATTACAGAAGATGAATTTATGCGCCGCATGAAAGATATGAGTGCCATGCAAGGAATGAGCATGTTTGGTGATATGCCATCTAGCTATAATCTAGTTATTAATAGCAACCATCCTAAAGCGCTCTCTTTATTAGCAATGGAAGAAGAAAAACAAAAGGCAACCACTCAACAATTAATTGATTTAGCACTTTTATCTAAACAATTATTACAAGGCGAACAACTGACACAGTTTATAAATAGAAGCATAGAAAATTTATAGTGCGTTAAAATAAAAAAGCTTAGTCTCTCGACTAGGCTTTTTTATTTAGTAGCGTTTTCTTTCATTTCCATTCCCTCCAAATACCACAAAACATCATTCATGGATTTTACTTGATTAATTATCAAAATAAAATTAGTGCCTACTTGTTTTAGTTTAGCATTGGCTACCTGCAGTTGTACATATTGCATGATAAATTGAAATTGGGCGCTTTCAAAATAAGCAGAATCTGGATTGTTTAAAAAATACAGACGCAGCGTTTCGTTCTTTAAAATTAATTTTTCGAAGCCCAGCTGTTTAGCAATTTTTCTAGCACGTAATGCCTTCGCCAATTCTTGAACTTGCTCTGGTATTGGACCAAATCGATCTTGTAATTGCTGTAAAAAAACAACTAATGCTTGCTCATCTTCAATCTCATCGAGTTGTGTATATAAAGATAAGCGCTCTCCGATATGACTAACATAATCATCTGGAATCAATAGTTCTAAATCTGTATCTACTGTACAATCATTTACAAAATCTTGTTTGCGCTCTAATTCTTCTTTGAATACATCCTTAAAATCTTTACTTCTCAATTCTCTTATAGCTTGATCCAAAATCTTCTGATACATTTCAAAGCCAATATCATTAATAAAACCACTCTGCTCTCCTCCCAATAAATTTCCAGCTCCTCTAATATCCAAATCTCTCATTGCAATCTGGAAGCCACTTCCCAATTCATTAAATTGCTCTAATGTTTGTAAGCGTCTTCTGCTATCATTAGGAAGCGTACTAATTGGTGGTGCCAATAAATAACAAAATGCCTTTTTATTATTTCTACCCACGCGACCACGCAATTGATGCAAATCGCTTAATCCAAATTGATGGGCAT
>CAIWHF010000245.1 GCA_903912405.1 uncultured Bacteroidota bacterium
AAAAATAAAAAAGACGACAAGAAGAAAGATAAGCCTAAAAAAGAACGAAAAGAACCTGCACTCCTAGATGATGGATTATAAAATAGAAGACATAGAGCGAGAGGTATTTTTTAAGACAGCTAGAAGTGGTGGCAAAGGGGGGCAACATGTAAACAAGGTGGAAACGAAAGTAGAGGCTTGGTGGCCAGTAAAGCAAACAAACTTATTTAGTAAAGATGAAAAAGAACGCATCTTTCAAAAATTAGCTCATAAAATTAATAAAGCAGGCTGTTTAGTTTGTGTAGTCAGCGATACGCGCTCGCAATTAGAGAATAAATTAATTGCACTAAAAAAATTACAACTACTAATTGCGCAAAGCTTAATCGTACCCAAAAAAAGGAAAAACACAAAGCCCACAAAAGGGAGTATAGAAAAGCGATTGGAAAGTAAAAAGAAACAAAGCGATAAAAAAAGTAATAGAAGCACTACGGATTGGAAATAAAGAAGGTCCCTTGCGGGACCTTTCTATTAATGATGATGATGTGTAGCGTGCGGATCTTGTAATTTAAAGAATTCCTCTTCGCTCACTTTTTTATCTTGAATAGTAAACTGTGTCTCTAAGTATTCGAATAAACGATCGAATAACATTTTACGATACGTTTCATCAATTGTTTTTTCATCTTTCATGATCTTATCCATATAGCCATCCATCCAAGGAGCTTCGTCATCTGCACCCATTCCGAAATAAGACATCACTTGTGCTTTTAAGCTATTTTTAACATCTTCTAAATTAACTTGAATTTTATTTTCTACTATTAATTTATCAGAAATCAATGTCCAACGTAATTGATGATCAAATGAACCAAATTCAGCTTCTACTTCTTCATCCGTACGCACTTTTTCTTGACCTTCTTTCATCCAACGTTTTAAGAAAGCCACTGGTAAATCTAATTTCGTTTGATGCACCAATAATTCATACATTTCATTGGTTAAGCGCTCTTTAGAAATTCTTACAAATTCTTTACCCAACTCCTCTTTTAATTTTTCTTTGAAAGCATCTAAGGTAGTGATCGCTGCATTAGGGAAAACCTCCGCATACAAGGTTTCATCTAATTCTCTCGGAATTAAACGCGCAACTTTAGTCAAGGTAACTTGATACGTAGTAGCTGCATCTGCTTCGGTAGTTTTCAATGGATCTTTTAAGAATGCAGCTAATTCATCAGCGCTACATACTTGATTAGGCACTATAGTAAAAGTATCTTCTGCTTTTTTACCCATTAATAGGGTTTGCATGCCTTTTGGTAATTTATCATACAAAACGGTGTCTTCTTGCTTTGCATTAGTATCTAATACTGCTCCTGCTGCATCATATTTATGATAGGTAGCATAAATAATATCCTCTGCATTACCTACAGCCTCTTGTGGCTCTGCTTTGCCATATCTACGTTGCAAGCGAACTAATTCATCTGCAATCATAGAATCCGCCACTTCAATCGTATAGCGTGTAAGCTTTGCTTTGTCTTGAATAGGTTTAATATCGAACGTAGGTTTTAATCCCACTTCAAAACTGAAACTAACATCTTGCGGATTATTCATATCCAATTGATAGTTAGATTCATTTGGCATCATTAAAGGCTGAGCAAAAATGGCCAAATTTTCTTTTTGTAAATAGGTTTCTAGTTCTTTACTAGCGGTTCTTATAATTTCTTCATTAAATATACTTGGACCATACATTTTTTTAACCATACCTGCAGGAACCATTCCTTTTCTAAAACCAGGAACTTGAACTGTTTTAGCGTAGCCTTTCATAGCTTTTTCAAAACTCGGTACATAATCTTCTTTTACCAACTGAACGGTAATTTTGTCGTGTAATGAACCAATTTGTTCACGTGTAATCGATGCCATAGCAATAGTAATTTAAAGTTTTAAAAAAAGAGCCGATCAAAGATCGGCTTTTGTATTTGAGTGCGGGTGGAGGGACTCGAACCCCCAAGCCTCGCAGCACTAGATCCTAAGTCTAGCGTGTCTACCAATTTCACCACACCCGCATTTGGGTTGCAAATGTACAAAAACTTTTGAAATTGGCGCTCTTTTAAGGCAAATTTTAAGGATTTTGGCCTAATAAATGCTCCCTTGCTCCGTAAAAGGATTTGTATATTTGCAATGGCCCTATATGGTAAAAATTTATGCAGACAACGGTTTTAATAGTAGAGGACGAAGAATCGATAAGAGAAAGTTTAAAACTTAACCTCGAATTGGAAGGCTATGACGTAACCACTGTGGCAGATGGATTGCAGGCACTACAACAAGTAAAAAGTGCTTATTTTGACTTAATTATCCTGGACATTATGTTGCCAGAAATGGATGGCATTTCTTTATGCGAAGCCATAAGATTGCAACAGAATGAAGTGCCCATTTTATTTTTATCTGCTAAAAATAGTCCAAAAGATCGCATTGAGGGATTACGAAAAGGAGGCGACGATTATTTAAGCAAACCATTCGACCTAGAAGAATTACTCTTGCGTATAGCTAAGTTGATTGCCAAAAACAAAAAAATACAAGATCCTCAACAAAATTTAACGTACTATAAATTTGCCAGTGGCAGCATCGATTTTACTGGACTTACGTGTATAACGCATGATGGCCATCAAATAAATTTAAGTAAACGCGAGGTGGCTTTATTAAAATTACTTATTGATCATAAAAATGAAGTGGTTTCTAGAGAGCATATCTTACAAATTGTATGGGGATATCAAGTATATCCAACTACTAGAACTATTGATAATTTCTTACTTAATTTTAGAAAATACTTCGAAAAAGATAGCAAACATCCCATTCATTTTCACTCGATACGAGGCGTGGGCTATAAATTCACTGAGTAGGCCTGTTGGTGTTTTCAGATTATTGTAATAACTTTATTTTAAACTAAGTACCCATGAAAAAAATAGTATTAATCGTCTTGGCAAGTATAGCATTATGGTCCTGTGATAAGTATAAAGATTATCAATCTGCAGTAATAATAGATTCTGGAGATATTACGGTAGATGGCTGTGGCTACCTAATAAAATTAAATGATGGGAGCTTTGCAAAACCTGTTTATTTAAATTCCGCTTTTCAGCACAACAACATGAAAGTAAAAGCAAAATTGACACTTAATGGTCAAAAAGATACCTGTGGCATGGGCATGTCGATCTATAACTTAGCCGTGATAGAGGATATGGTTCGGGATAATGAATAGATAGTATCGAAGTTTAAAAAAAGTTGAGTTAGTTAGCGGAAGAAATAAAACAGTTTTAAAATTCATTTAAAAAGTATAGCGTAATTGCTATACAAGTTTATAATCATTATAAAATACAAACAGTAAATGACAACCGTTGCAAACAAAAGTCCAAAGAAAAATAATAGAAATTGGGTGAAGTTTTTTTTTGTTGTTGGCTTTTTGGCAACATTTTTTCTTTTTACTTTCTTACTTAAGCATGATGAACGTACCTTTTCAAATGGGGTTACTATTTTTGGCACATATTTATCGCTATTTGGCATCATCATTTCTTATTTACAAATTAAAAGTGTAAAGGATACCAACGAACTAACAAAACAAGCTATTGCTGACTCATTGCAAAGATTAAATCAACTCGTTGTAATTGCCGATCTATCTAAGGCAATTAAAATCATTGAAGAGATTCAGCTATTTATTCAACAACAGAATTACCCTATTGCATTGATTAGAATGAAAGATTTAAAAACAATTATAATTCAAGCTAAGCATCATGAAGATGAACTTATGAATATAAATACTACTCTATTTGAAATTAATGTAAATGAACTCATCAAAGATATTTTTAGACTAGAGGACTATATTTTAGGGGTCAGAAACAGGAATTTCAATGTATCTAAAATCAGTAAGAATTTAGGTGCTCTGTCTACCATATTAACCATTGTTGAAATCAAACTTAAAAA
>CAIWHF010000246.1 GCA_903912405.1 uncultured Bacteroidota bacterium
AAAAAAGAAATTGCAAACAATCATGTTCGTGTTGATAGTTTGCCGATTGAAAAAATGAAAATAGATGCCATTAGTTTTTTAGAAAATTACAATACTGCTTGTTCACATTCGAAATTAGATAAAATTGAAATTCGTATTTCTAAAAATCAAATTAACTATATTTTTAAAAACGGTTATGTAGTAGTATTTAGTTTAACAAATTTTCAATTATTAGAAGTTAATAAGAATATTTTTCCTCAGTTAATCCATTTGCACGATGGAAGTATACTAGAAAATTGGTTTTCAAAATTTCCTTTTAAACAAGTATATACCATCATTCTTGGTTTAGCTCTAATCATTTTCACAATTACAGGAATGTTTCTATGGTATCAATATAAATTCATTATAAAAAAATAAATAATATGAAAAATCTTTATGTTGTATTCCTAGCATTGTTATTTTCACTAAGTGCCGTTGCACAAGATATTTTTTTAGTTTCCCCTTATATTCAATTAGGTACTGGATATTCAACAGCTAATCTTGAATTAAATTGGCATACTAAGGATTCTATACCTAATTTTAAATTAGAAATGAAAACAAATGATAGATGGAAAGTAGTTTCGCCTATAGTAATTAAAAAGAATAGTATAAATGGCCAAACTGTTTTTTATTCTTATACTGCACCATTATTTTTTTTAATGTCAGGTATAAACTATCCTTATCGATTGAAAATAAATAATAAAGTAGTGTTTGATGCGGTTGCTGCTGCGCCTAAAAATGCTCAACAAGCCTATAGTTTCGTTGCAATTGGTGATATAGGAGCTGAAACACCTCCGCAAAAGAAAATTGCCAAATTAGCTTATGATTTAAATCCTGATTTTTTAGCTATACCTGGTGATATTGTATATGAAAATGGATTAATCAGTGAGTATAAAACTAAATTTTGGCCTATTTATAATGCTACTATTGCCGACTCTAATGGTGCGCCATTAATGAGAAGAATTCCATTTATAGCTGCAGTAGGAAATCATGATGTAGACAATATTGATGTAGATAAAAATCCAGATGCATTAGCATACTATTATTTCTTTTCAAATCCATTAAATGGGCCATCAGAGACAAATGGTATGAGAATAACGCCTCCAATTAAAGGTTCCGATGCATTAGTTGCTGAAATTAAAAATAATTTAGGCAACAAATTTCCAGTAATGAACAACTATTCATTTGATTATGGGAATGCCCATTGGACAGTACTTGATGCTGACAATTTTGTAGATTGGACTAATAAGGATCTTCTTCAATGGGTTGAGAACGATTTGGCTAATGCAAAAGATGCTACTTGGCGTTTTATTTTATTTCATCATCCGGGATTTAGTTCTTCCTCAGATCATTTCGAACAACAACAAATGCGTGCGCTATCACCAATATTTGAAAAAGCACATGTAGATCTTGTTTTTAATGGCCATGTTCATAATTATCAAAGAACCTATCCACTATCTTTTAAACCAGACAACAAAGGATATCAATTAATAGGTGGGAAAGATGGTAAAACATTAAGAGGCAGAGTCATTAATGGAATTTGGAAGTTAGATAAATCATTTGATGGACATTTAAATAAACAACCAAATGGTGTTATATATCTGGTAACAGGTGCTGGTGGTAATG
>CAIWHF010000247.1 GCA_903912405.1 uncultured Bacteroidota bacterium
AAAATCATTTATAGATTTGAGTACACTAGCTTTTAAAAATAGGAAATCATCTTGCAATGGATGGGATGGATTTTGTTTGCAGCTGCTATCAATTAATTGCAAGGCTTCTTTTGGTTTATTTTGAAACAATAGAAAATCGGCCTTTGCGTATGCTTGCATTTCCCAGTTAACACTGTCATTGGTTTTGTTTTCAATAAGAAGCATTGAAAGCTTGAGCGCATCATTGGCAATCAGTTCTGATGTGGCTGTTTTTAATACACTGAGTTGTCCTTCAGCCCAATCAAATTCGCCGGTATAATAAGCCAGTTTTGCATTTTTATAACGGGCTTCTTCTCCAAGGGCATCTTCTCTAAATGCCTTTTCTACTTGCGAATAGAGCAAACTAGCTTCCCAAGGTTTATTTAATAAAAGTAAAAGGTCGCCTTTCCATAATTTAGAAGTGCCTTCTAATGCTCGATCATTGGCATAGCTTTCTAGGCACTTATTGACAAGTTGAAGTGCTGTTTTGTATTGATGTTCGTATTGTGTCAAATAACTTACATAATCTAAAGCAGTTCCTTCTTCAAAAAAACGAAGTGTATCTTTTTGTAATTGACTATATAGGTTGTTGATCGAATGACGAATGGCAGTATCATTTCCTAAATTAGCTTTTAATCGCGATTGATCAATCGATAATCGTTTTAGCAAAACAAAGTGTGCATCTACTCTGTTGGCATTTGATGATAGGTAATTTAAAGCGTCTTCTGCAGATTTTAGTGCATTGTTTTTAAGCGCTAGATCTATAAATTTAAAAATACGTTGACCATTTTCTTGTAAGCGTGTGTCTAGCGCTTCTTCTAAAAGTAATGCTTGATCCCAATCGCTCTTTAGGGTATAAATCCAAATTAAGAGATCATTCAAAAAAGCATTATTAGGCTGTTCGTTAAGTTTTTTAAGTATACCTTTTTGGCATTGGCGAAGTTTAATTTCATCATCTTGAATAATATCGAGCAGGCTGGCTTTTATTTCCTCTGCTTGATTGGGTAAGTAGATGCCGCCGTTAAACAAGGTTTCTAAAGCTTCGGGTATGCGGTTGTTACGGGCATATAATTTAGAAAGTGGTCCAAAATAAATATAGTTATTTCTTAAGATGCTTGTGGCACGCTCGTATACTAAAATAGCACCAGGCTCATCGTTGTAGTGTTGAAATCTATTGGCTAATTGCGTGGTGAGCATATCGTCGCCATTGATAAAATCTAAAATACTTTGTAAGGTATTGTTTGCCTGTTTAGATAGCAGGGCTTTTTGTTCAAAAACATATTGGTCTACCCAAAGGTCTTTATAGTTGAAGGTCTGAATGCCTTTATTGATGATTTCTAAGGCAAGTGAATAGTTTTTGCTGCTATCTAAAATACTTAAGGTCTCCTCTAGTGAATCGCGAAACGTATTATCGTAAGTAATGTGTTGCTTGCACCAATTATGGAGTGCTTTAAGCTCTTTTTTTTGTAGCATTTCTAAAGCTTTCGCTTTCCAGGGCGTTTGTGCAGGAGCACTATGCAGACAAGTAAAGAGAAATACAAGTATGCCTGTAAAAAGGAGGTATTTAAAATTAGTAGTTGTGTGCTTCATAGAAATTACCTGTTGGTAAAGGTAATAGGTATTCCTGATGCTACCGAATGCCATATGTTAAATAGGCTATTTTTCTTTTTTTAGTCCTGATTCCCGCAAACAATTCCTCGAAACTTGTATCTTTGTTTACTATGGAATCGCTTAAAGCACTTATACAAGAACAAGAAGTTGCCATTCAGAATTTTAAAATTTCTAATGCAGCAGAATTGGAACAATATAGAATTCAATTTTTAGGTACAAAAGGAATTGTAAAGAGCATTTTTTCGGAGATGAAGAATGTGGCAGTTGAGTTTAAAAAAGATGCGGGACAATTGTTGAATGCTTTTAAACTCCTTGCAGAAGAGAAATTTGCAGCACATGCTCATCTCCAACAAGCTAAGGTTGCGGCACAACAAGAAATTGATAATACCTTACCTGCTGCGTCATTACCTATAGGGACTAGACACCCATTAAAAATCGTTGAAAATCAAATTGTAAGTATATTCGAAAAAATTGGTTTTGCTGTGGCTACTGGTCCTGAGGTAGAAGATGATTGGCACAATTTCACTTCTTTGAATATGCCTGAAAATCATACAGCTAGAGACATGCAAGATACTTTTTATGTGTCTCAACAGCCAGATTGGGTATTGCGCACGCATACTTCTAGTGTGCAAGCTAGAATATTAGAAAAAGAAGCCTTACCTATCCGTGTTATTTGTCCAGGACGAGTATATCGCAATGAAACTATATCTGCTAGGGCACATTGTTTCTTTCACCAATGTGAAGGCTTGTACGTAAATAAAAATGTTTCCTTTGCAGATCTTAAACAAGCATTATATTTCTTTGTTACCGAAATGTTTGGTGCAGATACTAAAGTGCGTTTCAGACCTTCTTACTTTCCGTTTACAGAGCCAAGTGCAGAAATGGATATTTCTTGTACCGTTTGTGGCGGAACAGGATGTAATTTGTGTAAACATACTGGTTGGGTAGAAATTTTAGGATGCGGCATGGTACATCCAAACATGCTAAAAAACTTTAATATTGATCCGGAAGTTTATAGTGGATATGCTTTTGGTATGGGCGTAGAGCGTATTACACAAATAAAATTCCAGATCAATGATTTGCGTTTGTATTCACAAAATGATGTTCGCTTCCTAAGGCAGTTTGAGCGTTTGTAAATTTCCTTCATGATTTTAGTAACTGGCGCCAGTGGATTTCTTGGTTCACACTTAGTGAAAACCCTTAGCAACAAAGGTTTTGCTATTAGAGCGTTGTATCACAATACGCCACCCAATTCAGCATTGCAAGCCTTACCCAATGTAACGTGGATGTGTGCCGATTTGTTAGATATTTATGATGTAGCAACAGCCATGCAATGTATTACTCATATATATCATGCAGCAGCTATCGTATCGTATGATTCTAAAAGAAAAGAAGAACTTTTGCATTTCAATATACATAGCACGGCAAATGTAGTGGATGAAGCTGTTCGTTGTCAAGTGAAAAAGCTTGTTTTTGTAAGTTCTATTGCAGCGTTAAGAGCTAATGTGGTAGCTGGGAAAGCAATCGATGAAACAGAAGCATGGGAAGAAAGTGATTTTTCTTCAACCTATGGGAAAAGTAAATACTATGCCGAAATGGAAGCTTGGCGCGGTGCTGCTGAGGGATTGCCTCTTGTGGTAGTCAATCCAGGTATCATATTAGGTGCAGGCGATTTTGATAAAGGTTCTTCAAAATTGATGCTCCATGTAGATAACGAATTTCCATTTTTTACCAATGGAGCTACACTTTGGGTAGATGTTCAAGATGTAGTTACGATAATGGAATTGCTTATGGAAAGCAATATTGAACAAGAACGTTTTATAGTGGGTGCTGTTAATGCAAGTTTTTTGGAGGTATTTACAAAAATGGCTCATGCATTGCGTAAAAAGCCCCCTTATATAAAAGCATCTTCTCTGGTTAGTGTACTTGCAGCTAGGCTTCTAACATGGCAAAGTCGACTTTTAGGGAAAGAGCCAATGATTACTAAGGAGACTGCAAAAAGTGCACAAACAATAAGTGTTTATGCAACGGATAAATTACAAAAGGCATTGCCTGACTTCCAATATAGAAGCTTAGATGATACTATTAATAGCATGGCCAAAGCCTACTTAGTCTTAAAAAAAGTATAAAATCTTTTTTTTCTACTAAAAAATCACTAATCTTGCATTGTCTAAGCATTCTTCAGACATTCCTTATCAACAAATCCGCCCGTATTTCTGCCCTTAGTAGTTATTTAGTGTTCCGAGATACGCGCATTCAAAAAAATGGTTTAAAAAATTAGTACATGCATTATTCAAAAGATCAATTGAACGAGTTGCTCGTTCCAGAATTACTTGATGTAATAAAAAATTTAAAAATAGACGTTAAAGAGGCTGCTACTAAAGAAGCCTACATAGAACTTATCTTAAAAAGCCAAAAGCCTACTGCTAAGAAGAAGAAAGAAGTAGATGCTTCTCCTGCAAATGATGCTGACAGTAAAAAAACAAAAGCAAAAGCAA
>CAIWHF010000248.1 GCA_903912405.1 uncultured Bacteroidota bacterium
AAAGTTGTCGAATATTCTCATCGGTTCGCATGTTTATCGTATCTCGTATCTCAAGGCATGAAAATTTATTAATATATTATTTACCTTTCGGGGAAATGTGTTGAAGGAGAATCTTTGAATTCCTTCGATGAGCGGCGATGATATCATCCGTGTCTGTAGTAAACAAAATGATTATATAACTGCAGCAAAAGCACTCGGCTTGTCAAATTGGCGAATTATGTATCATCATTTATTGCCCAATTGCAGTAGTATCATTTTAGTAATGGCCGCTAGCAATTTCGCTTCTGCAATATTAGTAGAAGCTGGATTGAGCTTTTTAGGAATAGGCATTCAAGCACCTCAATCTTCATGGGGATTGATGATTAAAGAACAATACAATCTAATCATTACTGATAAAGCTATTTTAGCTTTACTTCCCGGATTCGCTATTATGTTATTAGTATATGCTTTTCACATCTTAGGCAATACGCTAAGAGATCTGATGGATGTGAAACAAAATTAAATAGATGATAGTGCTTTAGCTGCTATAAAAGCACTACTCCACGCGTGCTGAAAGTTAAAACCACCCGTAATGCCATCAACATCTAATATTTCTCCTGCAAAATACAATTTGGGTAATTTTTTAGATTCCATTGTTGCCGCATTCACTTCAGCAATAGCAATTCCTCCGGCTGTAACAAACTCTTCTTTAAAGGTAGTCTTACCTTGCATTTCAACCGTATAGGCACACAGACATTGAATAAATTTATTGAGAGGCGCTGCCTTGATATCTGCCCAACGCACATCACTGAGAATCCCAGCTTGCTCTAATAAAAAATGCCATAATCGTTTAGGTACTTCAAATGGAATTTTATGTTGCATCATTTGCTTTCCTTGTAGGGTACGCATATCCTGAAATATAGACCGACATTCCTGTTCATTGATAGAACCTAACCAATTAATCTGCACATTGCAGGCATAATTTAAGTTACCTAATTCTCGCGCCCCCCAAGCTGAAGTTCGCAAAACTGCAGGTCCACTCAATCCCCAATGTGTTATTAATACGGGGCCCTGTTCACAAATTTTTGTACCCATTAACTTTACTTGGGCATTGGGCACACTCAAACCCATTAATTTGGTAATAGGATGTTTCGGTAAATTGATGGTAAAGAGCGAAGGTACCGGTGCAATAACTTCTAATCCTAAATCGCGCAACCATTGCCATTGTTCATCTTTAGGAAACCCGCCAGTTGTCAATAAAACTTTATCAGCAATATATACTTGCTCATTTTTAAAGAACATATGCCATTTCCCTTCTTTTAATTCAATGGTCTCTAATGTATGATTATACTTAACATGGGCTTTATTAAGGATCATTGCTTTCCAAATACAATCAATGATTGTTTGTGCATCATCGGTAATGGGAAACATGCGCCCATCTGCTTCGGCTTTTAAGGGCACACCTCTCTGTTCAAACCAAGCAATAGTGTCTTTAGGAGAGAAATGATGTAATGTTTTTTTTAATAAACTTGCTCCACGAGGATATTTCTTTACCAATTCAGGAATTTCAAAGAGGGCATGCGTCACATTGCAACGCCCTCCGCCAGAAGCTTTTACTTTCTGCATGGGTTTGTGCTGTTTTTCAAACAGCACTACTTCATCTTCGGGGCCTAATGAAAGATTAGCTGCAGCAAAGCAACCAGCAGCACCAGCGCCTACTATAGCTATTTTCATAAAATTATTTTTTTGCGCTTTTCAATTGTGCTTCTACAACCGAAATGGCTACCATATTCACAATCTGACGTACCGTACTTCCTAATTGTAATACATGTACTGGTTTATTTAATCCTAATAAAATTGGTCCGATAGCTTCAGCGCCTCCAATTTCTTGCAATAAATTATAAGCGATATTACCGGCAGATAAATTAGGGAATATAAATACATTAGGTGGTTCATTTACTAATGCAGAAAATGGATAATTTTCCTTCATCAATTCTTGATTGAATGCTACACTAGCTTGCATTTCACCGTCAACAATGAGTTCTGGGTGATTTGCTTTTAACTTGGCAACAGCATTTCTTACTAAAATAGCCTCTGCAGAATCACTACTTCCAAAATTAGAATAAGAAAGCATTGCAATTCTTGGTTTTATATTAAAATTCTCTACTTCTTTTGCAGCCAAAACGGTTATATCCACTAATTCATCTTCCGTAGGATTGAAATTTACAGAAGCATCTGCAAAAAAGATAGGGCCTTTTTTAGTTAGCATCATGTACATGCCAGCTACTCTTTTCACTTCTTTTTTCATACCAATGATTTGAAGTGCCGGGCGAAGCATATCTTGGTATTTTCTAGTAATGCCTGATATTAACGCTTCTGCTTCTCCATTAGCCAACATCATAGAGCCAAAATAAGCACGCTCACGCATTACCTTTTTAGCTTCATATAAATTATACCCTTTGCGTTGACGCTTTTCAAAGAACTTTTGACCAAATTCATATCTTTTATCTTCCATGCTATCGCATTTTGGATCTATGATTTGAATATGTTCTAGTTGCAATCCATGCTCTTCAATTAAAGCATTTATTTTATCTTTTTTACCCAATAAAATTGGAATAGCAATACCTTCATCGTTAACGATCTGCGCAGCTTTAAGAATTTTTAAATTCTCTGCTTCTGCAAAAATCACTCGCTTAGGTGCTTGTTTAGCTTTGTTGATGATATAACGTAACAAATTATCATCAGCGCCTAAACGCTTATACAATTCATTTTCATAGGCATCCCAATCTTTGATAGGATATTTGGCTACGCCACTTTCCATAGCAGCCTTTGCAACTGCTGGAGCCACCGTAACCAATAATCTTGGATCAATTGGTTTTGGAATAATATAGGTAGGTCCAAATTGTAAACTTTTTTCATTGTAGGCTACATTAACAATATCAGGCACCGGCTTTTTAGTAAGCTCTGCTAAGGCTTTCACCGCTGCTAGTTTCATAGCTTCATTAATAGTTGTAGCACGTACATCTAAGGCACCTCTAAAAATATAAGGGAATCCTAAAACATTATTTACTTGATTAGGATAATCGCTTCTGCCGGTAGCCATGATAATATCTGGTCGAGCAGCAATAGCTTCTTCGTAAGCAATTTCAGGTGTTGGATTAGCTAAAGCAAATACAATTGGATTTTCAGCCATGGCTTGCACCATTTCTTTAGAAACCACATTGCCCTTAGATAAACCAATAAATACATCAGCACCAACAAATGCTTCTTCTAAACTAATATTAGCGCAAGCTTTGGCAAATATTATTTTACGCTCGTCAAGCTCTTCTCTATCTGCAGTTATCAAACCTTTGCTATCAAACATATACATGTTTTTAGCTTGAGCACCTAGAGCAATATATATTTTACAACAAGAAATAGCAGATGCACCGGCACCACTAATTACAAATTTTACATCTGCTATGTTCTTATTTACTAATTCTAAAGCATTCAACAAAGCTGCACCAGAAATAATAGCCGTACCATGCTGATCGTCGTGCATGATCGGTATTTTCATTATCTTCTTTAGTCGCTCTTCAATTTCAAAACACTCTGGCGCTTTGATATCTTCTAGATTGATACCACCAAATGTAGGCTCTAGAATTTTAACGGTATTTACAAACTCATCAATGTTTTTTGTGTTCAATTCGATATCAAACACATCAATATCTGCAAATATTTTGAATAAGATACCCTTTCCTTCCATCACCGGTTTAGATGCTTCTGGACCAATATCACCTAAGCCTAAAACAGCTGTACCGTTTGATATAACTCCTACCAAATTACCTTTTGCTGTGTATTTATAAACATCTTCTGGATTTTCATGAATTTCCATGCAGGGCTCTGCCACGCCAGGAGAATACGCTAATGCTAAATCGCGCTGCGTTTTTGTTTCTTTCGTTGAAACCACCTCTATTTTACCTGGTCTACCTTTTGCGTGGTACTCTAAAGCATCTTCCTTTCTTATAATATTAGCCATAAATAGAATTTAAATTTAAATAAACGAGCCATTAGCTCGTAAGACCTATAAAAATACAAAATTTATTGAAGCTTTGCAAGGGCATTACCTAATGCATGCAGCATAGCATCAATATCTTCTTTTTTGCAAGTACCTACACTTAATCGATACCAATTGGAATTAGCATTAGCACCAAAAGCAGAAAATGGAACAATAGCTAATCCTGCTTCTTTTAGTAGATAACTGGTTACATCACTTTGTATTTCTAATAATACACCTTGTTCCGTTTTCTTGCCTACCAAATCAAATTGAATAGTTAAATAAATAGCCGCTTCGGGAGCAATGGCATCCACCGCATAACCTTGCTGTTTCAATGTTATCAAACCTTTGTATATAGCATCTAAACGGAAAGCAATTTCTTTTTTAAACGAATCGATATAGCTTACAATGGCATCTTTGTTTTTTAAAAATACAGCCGTACCCTTTTGTTCTGCCATTGGAGCCCATGCACCCAAATGGGTAAGTATAGCCTTCATTTTAGCAATAATAAATGATGGTCCAAATGCCCAGCCAACCCTAACACCAGTTGCTGCAAATGATTTACTGATAGCATCTAAATAAATAGTATATGGTCGCACTGCTGGACAAACACCTACTGGATGGACGTGTGTAATAGCATCAAATGTAAGCTGACTATACATTTGATCATACATGATGTAAACTGGTTTTTGATGCTCCCCTCTTCTTTCATTTTCAGCCACCACTAAATCACAGATTTTCTTCAATTCTTCTGCCGACAAAGTAGTGCCTGTAGGATTTTGTGGCGAACACAAACAAAGTAAATTAGCCTCTTTAATATACGGTGCGATACCCGCAGCTGCAGGCATAAATTTAGTTGCTGCATCTGTTGGAATCAACACATGCTTGCCTTCTACAAAATGCGTATAGTGATTATTATTCCATGATGGAACCGCATACAAAACGGTATCTCCTTTATCTAACAGGGTTCTAAAAATGGCGTAAATTAGGGGTCTGCCGCCACCTGCAACTAAAATTTCATCAGTAGCATAATCCACATTAAAAAACTCCTGAATATAATCAACTAAAGATGCACGCAAATCTAAATTACCTTCTGCTGCTGGATAATTAGTATAATTATTTTGATAAGCCTTAATAATTTCTTCTTTTAATAAGCTTGGAATAGGGAAAATACTAGGGTCAAAATCGCCCACAGTGAAATTATAAATGTTAGCACCTTGTTGTTGAAGCGCACGAATTTCACCACCTAATTTTACAATTTCAGAACCAATTAAAGTATCCGCTAATTTAGATAAATGCACGTTGTTTATTTTAAAT
>CAIWHF010000249.1 GCA_903912405.1 uncultured Bacteroidota bacterium
ACTAATAAGAATATCAAGTAAAGTTCTTTTACCAAATAAACTTCTACCTTGATTATCTTTAATTGCAATAGCATTAAATGAACCTAAACCATCAATGGTTTTAAATTCAATCGCTGGGTATCTCAAGAATATATCTTCTTCACATAATTCGGGTGAAATAAATCCACTCCAAAATAAAGACCCATCACGATAATATTCTAAATAATATTCTTTTTCATCTTCACTAATTATGCTATCCATATTGATAGCACCACCTAAAACTTTAAATGATAAAACACTACCTTTAATTGGATAGAAAATATCATCATCATTAGTAGGATAATCAATCTCTACGGGAGTTACTTGTCCATTAGGTATAGTTGTTACACTACCCGAATAATCCTTCTTTAGAATCAATACTTTACACTTTACGGTAAGTAATGAACTAAATGGTTTGCAAGTACCATCAAACTCAAAAATATATTTTGTTCCGTATCCTACCATTATCTACCCGTTACTCTTAATACTGTTTCCAATGATTTATTTATTTGGTAACCCGTTTGAGTTGCCGTTATTGAACCCGTTAAGTCAATTGATAAACGAACGGATTGTGCAGAATATGATGAACCTCCCATTGCATAATTAGAACCACTTGCCTTTTGAGCAACCGATGGAGAAGAACCTTGTGATGTAGTAGAAGGTTTAGATAATTGATTTGCTGTACCTTTCATTATTCCACCAAGAGCCATTAAGGCTAAACCTCCTGCTAAACCAGCAGCTACACCAAATGGAGTAAACATATCCATTAAAAATGCTTGTACAGTAGCCATAATTTCAGAGGCCATTAAAATACCCATACCAATTTTAATAAACATATCGCCTAAGACTCCAAGAATTGAAATACCAAAATTCTTAATAGCATCTTCAGCACTACTTCCTTCTCCGATAGCAATAAACATATTTGCAAATGATGATGCAATAGCTTGAGTAAATTCTTCAACTGATGCTCTAATGGTTTGACCCATTTCAAGAAATCTATTTTTCATTTTTTCAGAAAAAACTTGAGCATTATCTAATGCTATTTGAGTTCCCGCACTAAATTTTTGAAGTTGCTCTTTTGTTAAAGCCTTACCAAGCATTCCACCTTCCATTCCTGGAAGTGGTTTAATAATTTTCATTAAAGCAGCCATTCTTTCGCTTTCAATCTCTCCTTGAAGTTGTGCAGCTTTAACTAAATATAAACGAGTAATATCGCTTACATCCATGCCATATTTCATGTACTCTCCTTTTTCTTTTTGGAAAGCATCATACAAATCAGCTAATTTCTTTTTATTGCCAGTTAATCCAATATTATTAATCTCATTAACTGCATCTTCACTTATTTGCTTTAATTTCTTTAAGTGATTTCCATATTCTTTTGTTTGAAAATCAGTTCCAGGGATTACTTCAACTTTTTCCGCTTTTTTATTATTCTTAGCTAATTTACTTGGTGCTGTACTAAATCCAGTAGCTTTAGAATTATCTATTTCAAGTGGTTTTGTAGGTTTAGCATTATCAACTTTAGTGAATTTTCCAATAATCCAATCAATAGCATCACCTAACATTTTTACATTCTTAAATGAATTTAAAACTGCAACCGACATATTATAAAAGAAATCTCTTATAGGTTGAGTAAATTTCATGAAAGCAACAAATGCACTTGATAAAAGTTGAAAAGCATTAACTAAAAATATTATTGTGCCACCAAGTAAGCTAAATACTATTTTGATCCTATCAACCATGTACCCTAATGCTTCTACAACATCTTTATTTTCTTTAAATGCCGTATTAATATCACCCATTACCTTATTAACGGTATTGGCTAAATCATTAAGATTAAAAGCCTTTGCAATACCATCACCAATATCGGCAAGAACAAATGTTATACTTTCGGATAATTTATTAAATGCACCTTGTAGAGTTTGAGATTGTTTATCGGCCATTCCAAAGAACTGACCTCCTTCGGAAGTTGCATAAGTAAAAGCATCGGCTACATCTTGAACACTAATTTGCCCATCGTGCATCTTTTGTGTTAAAACGGCCATTGACTCACCCGTTTTATCGGATATAGCTTTCAATGGATTAAATCCCGCATTGATCATTTGTCGAGCCTCTTGACCCATTAAACGACCCGCAGCATTTACTTGGCCAAATGCTAAAGATAATCTTTGAAATTTGTCCGCATTACCACTTGAAATATCACCCAACATTCTTGTAATAGGTGCTACTTGTTGTGCATTTAAACCATATTGTAATAAAGTTTGAGCACCTTTGGTAATATCCAAAAATTGCATTGGTGAGGCTAATGCTTGTGCTTTTAACTTAGCAAGCATTTCATCGGAGGTTTTTGCACTACCCGTAAATACCTCAAATGATACTTTTATTTGTTCTAATTGAGCAGCGGAAGTTAATGCAGCTTTTCCAATGCCAATGATTCCCGCAACAATTCCTGCGGTAGTCAAAGCCAAACCCATTTCACTAAAAGCAGCGGAAACAACTTTAGAGGTATCACTCATACTTCCACTAATTTGATTTCCACTTCTTTGGGTATTGGATGCCAATGAAGATAAACGATTAGAAAGCATATTTAGCTTGCTCATCGCATCATCTACATCTGCCCCAATCTTTATAAAAAACTCATTAGTTTCAGCCATTACTCTATTGAATTAACCCAATTTTTAACTATATCATCCGAAAGATACTCTTTTTCTTTTGTTTTCTCAAAGTGATTTCCTATGTCATCAATCCATAAAGGGATAATATCTTTTGGTTGTTTTGCATCCTTTCCTCCCATCGCTGCCAACGATGCCCACATTATATGTCTTGTAGAATCTAATAACTCGGCCTTTCTATATTCATAACCATATTCATAATCAAGAAATTCTCCTAAAGTCATTCGTTTCCATTCCCAAGGTTTTAATCCCGTTCGATTAATTCTTGAAAGAATATTATTCCAAGTTAAGACAACTTTTTTTTTAATGTCTTTTCTTTAGGTGCATCTAATTGGTTTGGCATTAAATCATTTGTAATCCATTCTACCACAGTCATAACTTGTGTTTGCATAAGCCATTTAGTAGCTTTCATTCTTGCACTTTTTAATTTTGTCAACAAATTATCCCCATCTTCTTCCATATCATTGCAATAGAGCCAATAAATATGACCACTAAGCATCATATCTCTTGTTACATCTAATAGTTTTGATGGATTATTTTCATACTCTTGCATATTCACAAGGTCATTAAAATCACCACCTAATTCTTTGACATAAACATCGTTTATGCAACCAAGTGAAAAATCGAAATTAATCTTTTTCCCTTCAAATGTTATTGTTCTCATTGTTTTTGTGTTTGTGTTTAAATCAAAAAGGGTAGGAATAAATTCCCACCCCAAATGTAATCAAAAAATATGATTATTAAACT
>CAIWHF010000250.1 GCA_903912405.1 uncultured Bacteroidota bacterium
AGCTTCATCCTTCAGTTATGTGCAGCCCCATCAACAATTGCCGGTATATAAAACAGCACAAAAATTTGAGCTGCAACAAATGCATTGGAGCCGTACGAGTTATAGTGCTTTAAATCCGGAGCATGCCTCAGTTCCATTGCCTTACACCGTATCGCAATTCAATGATACGTACGACCAGTTTATCTTTAAAGAACTTAAAAAAGGTGCTCAAACAGGAAATTTGATTCACTATCTGTTAGAGCATATCAATTTTACAGATGCAACAAATTGGTCCTACCTTATCGAAAAGAGTTTAAAACGAATGGGTATTAAAACAAGTGAGCATATGCTAAAACAATTGCATGCTATGCTTGATGAATTAGTGCATACGCCACTTCTTGCATCCGATACTTTTTGTTTGCAGCAAGTTTCCAATGATAAACGTATTAATGAGTTAGAATTTGATTTCCCGTTAAAGCCATTCGCTACGAAGCAATTAGAACAATTAACTAGTCCCGCATTGCCCTTTAAGATTAAATCCATTCAAGAATTAGAGGGGATCATGAATGGAAAAATAGATTTGTTTTTTGAGCACCATCAAAAGTTTTATATCCTCGATTGGAAATCAAATTTCTTAGGGGCTCATATTACCAACTATCAAATGGAACACCTTAGCGCTGCTATGGAGGAGCATAATTATTATTTACAGTACTTGATCTATACCATAGCGGTTTGTAAATACCTTTCCATTCGGAAAAAGGACTTTAATTATGAGCGTGATTTTGGAGGGGTTTTTTATTTATTTGTGAGAGGTGTTCGAAAAGATGGAACTACCGGTATTTTCTTTCATAAGCCCGACGAAACATTGCTAGATGCTATTAGATTGGTGATTGAATAAAATTAAAGATTAAAGCCAAAATAAAATGAAAAATCAGCAATTGAAGCTGGACCAAAATATCGAAAACTAAAGGGGATATCTAATGGGAAGCGATCATAGGTTATAAACTTTAAGCCACCGGATAGGTCCAAAAAAAAGTGGTTGGTAATGTTGAAGTGCACCCCAATGCCTGCGCTGTAATTTAGATATGCAAAGGGCATTTTATTATGTTGACCTTCATTGTAAAATTGTTCGCCATAGCCAACGCTACCATAATAAAAGAATTCGTTTTTTTCGGTGAAAAAATGATATCTCCTATAGGCTACTGCTATTTGATAACCAATATTCTCATTCCAATAACGAGTGCCAGCTATATTCATTGCATTTTTTTCATCAAAACGGTATTCTAGATTTATACGTTCAAAAAGATATAAAGTCAATGGATTGGATTGGTAAATAGAAAATCGTTGAGCGCTATTATAATCTTCAGTAAGAATATGCTGTGCAGAAACGTTGAAGAATTGCAGAGCGCAAAGGGTGGTAATCAATAGTGTTTTCATGATAGTTATAACGGCCGTTTGTATTGGCTATATATGAAGTTAATACAACTTTGTATGTAAACTAAAAAACCACCGAATTTCGGTGGTTTTTTTTTGTGACCGCGTAAGGATTCAAACCTTAAACCTTCTGATCCGTAGTCAGATGCTCTATTCAGTTGAGCTACGCAGCCAGTGCCCTTATGGGTCGGCAAAGATAATTGTTCTTTTTCTTTTAAACAAGTTGTTTTTCATTTTCTTTTCATTTTTATCGCCTTTTCTATGCCTCAAATTCTGTATTTTTAATCCTCTAATTATTAATTCGCAATTTATGACCCCATTATTAGCTATTCAGCACCTTTCTAAGCACTATGCCGACAAAACCGTTTTAGACGATATCAACCTCGAAATTCAAAGAGCTGAAATCATTGGTTATATAGGCCCCAACGGTGCGGGCAAATCGACCACCGTGAAAATTCTTACCGGTATTATTCAAGATTATGAAGGGGTAGTGTATTACGATGGTATAGACATTCGCAATAACTTATTCGACCTAAAACAAAAACTGGGCTATGTGCCCGAGCTGGCTGAACTATATGAAATGCTAACGCCCAAAGAATACTTGTATTTTGTTGGCAAACTGCACCATTTAGAAGATGCGGTTATTGAGGAGCGTATGCAAAATATGATGGGCTCCTTTGGAATGTCGCAGCACCTCAACGAACGTATGGATAGCTTTTCTAAAGGAATGCGCCAAAAAGTATTATTGGTATCGGGCTTGCTACACAACCCGGAAATAATTTTTCTCGATGAGCCCCTTTCGGGCTTAGATGCCAATGCGGTGATGTTGGTAAAGGAATTGTTGCAAGTACTAAAGCAACAAGGAAAAACTATTTTTTATTGCTCGCACATGATGGATGTGGTAGAAAAAGTATCGGATAGGATAGTGTTGATCAATAACGGTAAACTTATAGCTAATGGCACCCTTGCAGAACTCCGTGAGCAAGAAAACGAAAGCTTAGAAGCTATTTTTGCGCGTCTTACGCACGCGTCTAATCCTGCATTACAAATGCGTTCTTTCACCGATACTCAATAAGTTGTTATGAATCGTTTCTTTCTTTTTATACTGATGTTGCCCCAAGCGCTTTGGCGCAAAATGGGTGCCGATACCGAGCAACTTAAAGCCTTGCTTAGAGTGCGTTTATTGTTAGATGGTCGCAGACCATTAGGGATGTCGTTTAAAAAAACGACTACCCATAAAAAAACGAATACAGCGCTTACTTCAAGTATTTTATCTTTTTTCTTTGGGTTCATTTATCTTATGCCCATTCTAGCAATGCAAGAGCAACCGATAATGGCTATGGCCTTCAATTATTCTTTTTTCTTAGTAATGATTGTGATGTTGCTTACTTCCGATTTTGTGAATGTGCTTTTTGATGCACGCGATAAACATATTTTATTGCCTAGACCCATAGCAAGCCCTACCTTATTTTTGGCTAAGATGCTGCACATATTAGTGTATTTGTCGCGCAGTATAGTGCCTATGGCCTTGCCAAGCTGGATTGCTATTGGATTTGTTTTTAATTACAAAATGGTCTTGTTGTTTCCTTTGGTATTGTTGTTGTTAATGGCAATGGCCTTGTTTTTTATTAATGGAATTTACTTGCTGATTTTAAAACTAATGCCCGCACACAAGTTTAAAGATGCGCTCAATACCATACAGATTTTATTCTCCATTGTTGTTTTCTTTACCATGTATATTGGTCCACGCTTAATAAATTTTGATGCCGTGGAACAAATTAATTGGCAGCATTTTTCTTGGATGCAATACTTGCCTACCTATTGGCTAGCCGCTATCTATAAATTAGTAGGGGCTACTTCGCCTTTTGCATCGGTAGGCGTGTATGCTATATTGGGGTTGATCACGCCTTTGCTTTGCATGTGGATCATCACAAAATATTTGTCGCCAAGTTTTATGCAGAAAATTGTTGCAGTTGATGCCGTAAGCGCACAAGTAGAAACAGCGACTCCGCAAACAGGTGCTAGCAAGAAAACATCTAAATCGACTTGGATATATGCCTTGGCTAATAAATTGAATACAAGTAAAGAAGCACAAGCAGCTTTTTTACTGACCTGGTGGCAAACTAATAGAAGTAGGGCTTTTAAAATTAAAGTATTGCCTTCTTATGCTATGATGCCTATGTATGTAATAGGCATGTTTTTCTTAAACAACGATAAGCCCATTGCAGAATCGATACAATTGGCTATGCATAAACAAAGTACCTATTTGTTTTTGATCTACATGACCAGCTATGTGTTTTTTAATGCTATTACCTATTTTATTCACTCCGATGCCTACAAAGCGTCATGGGTTTATTTTGTAGCACCTATTGCGCAGCCGGGTAAAGTGTTGTGGGGTGGATTAAAAGCTATTTGGCTAAAATACTTTTTCCCTTTTTATTGCCTGGTTTCGGTATTGGTATTGAGCATTTGGCATTGGCAGGCTTTGCCCGATTTGATCTTGG
>CAIWHF010000251.1 GCA_903912405.1 uncultured Bacteroidota bacterium
GAAGTTGTAGATCTTGGCGAAAAGAAAAAAAGAACTAGAAAAGCAATACAAGAAGAGCCTAAAGATTCTAATGCCAATACTATGCCAGCAGAAGAACTCGTGGAATTGCAACCAGCTGAAATAAAACAAGAAGCTTGGGAGCCAACGAGAACCGAGAAATTGATTAGTGCATTAGATGATATTGAAACGCCTGAATTAGTTTTAAAAACTAGTGCAGAGGCAACTGATTCAAAAACAGTAATATCTACTAATGATGACAAACTTTCGTTTTCCGATACGCCGAGTACAAAGCCTATGCAGCAAGGTTTTCAGCATAGAAAACCTAAAGAAAACACCTATGGCAACTTCAATATCGAGTTTGATGGTATTGTAAACAGCGAAGGAGTATTAGAAATGATGCAAGATGGATATGGGTTTTTAAGATCGAGCGATTATAATTATTTAAGTTCGCCAGATGATGTTTATGTATCGCCTTCTCAAATTAAATTATTTGGCTTGAAAACGGGAGATACCGTTACCGGAACTGTTCGTCCTCCAAAAGAAGGAGAAAAATATTTCGCTCTTATCAAAGTCACAACCATCAATGGTAAACATCCCGATAAAATTAGAGATCGGGTACCGTTTGATTATCTAACTCCCTTATTCCCATTCGAGAAATTAAATTTATTTACAACTGGATCTAGTTACGGAACTCGTATTATGGATTTATTTACCCCAATTGGTAAAGGACAACGTGGATTGATTGTGGCACAGCCAAAAACAGGTAAAACCATGTTGTTGAAAGAAGTAGCAAATGCTATTGCTGCCAATCACCCAGAGTGTTATTTAATGATCGTTTTAATCGATGAACGTCCTGAGGAGGTAACCGATATGCAGCGCAGTGTGAATGCAGAAGTGATTGCATCTACTTTTGATGAGCCTGCAGACAAGCATGTAAAAGTGTCGCAAATAGCTTTGCAAAAAGCAAAACGATTAGTAGAGGTTGGTCATGATGTAGTTATTTTACTTGATTCTATTACTCGTTTAGCTAGAGCCTATAATACCGTAGCGCCAGCATCTGGAAAAGTTTTAAGTGGTGGTGTAGAAGCAAATGCTATGCAAAAACCAAAACAATTTTTTGGTGCCGCTAGAAAAATTGAGAATGGAGGTTCGCTTACCATTTTAGCTACAGCCCTTACCGATACTGGTTCTAAGATGGACGAGGTGATCTTTGAGGAATTCAAAGGTACGGGTAATATGGAGTTGCAATTGGATCGTAAATTAGCGAACAAGCGCATATTCCCAGCCATAGACATTACCTCTTCGTCTACTCGTAGAGATGACTTATTGCTCGATAAAATGGTTTGGAACAAAATGTGGTTGTTGCGCAAACATATTGGTGATATGCATGTAGATGAGGCGATGAATTTCTTGATGAATCAGATGAAGGGCACCAAAGATAATGAGGAGTTTTTAGCCACTATGAATAAATAAACCTTGCATACGTATTTTCCTATGGCACAGAAAAAACCTATTCGTCTAGACGGATTAGTATACAGCACCAATCAGCAATTCTTTGATGATGTAGATCCGCCTGCTGAGGTAGTTACACTGCCTAAAAATGAACAGAAACTTCGCGTTGTTTTAGATAAAAAACAAAGGGCCGGTAAAGTAGTAACACTCATTACCGGATTTGTTGGATCATCCGAAGATATAGAATCGCTTGGAAAGCTATTAAAGACCAAATGTGGTACAGGTGGCTCGGTAAAAGAGGAGCAAATATTAATTCAAGGAGATTACCAAACTAAGATCATTTTATGGTTGAAAGAATGGGGATATTCTCTTACCAAATAATAAAATTTAGTTTTTACTTTTGCATTATGTCAATACACGATATAAAAATTTTAGATGAAAAAGAAACCCGTGCTGGTTTCGGAGATGGAATTTTAGAGGCTGGTCGCCGCAATCCTAATGTGGTAGCCCTTACAGCCGATCTTGCAGGCTCCTTAAAATTAAATGCTTTTATTAAAGAATTTCCAGATCGTTTTGTGCAATGCGGTATCGCAGAAGCCAACATGATTGGAGTAGCTGCCGGTTTAACCATTGGTGGTAAAATACCATTTGCTACAACGTTTGCCAACTTTGCTACATCTCGTGTTTATGATCAAATTAGACAATCCGTTGCTTATTCTGATAAAAATGTAAAAATTGCCGCTTCGCATGCAGGTTTGACCTTAGGCGAAGATGGCGCTACACACCAAGTATTAGAAGATATCGGGATGATGAAAATGCTGCCTGGTATGACGGTGGTGGTGCCTTGCGATTATAACCAAACAAAAGCTGCAACAATTGCTATAGCAGAACATCATGGCCCTGCTTATTTGCGTTTTGGTCGACCAAAATGGCCAAATTTTACCGCTCCAGATCAACAATTTGAAATTGGTAAAGCACAACTATTAGCAACGGGTAATGATGTTACCATTTTTGCTTGCGGCCATTTAGTATGGATTGCTGTAGAAGCAGCAAGAATTTTGGAAGAAAAAGGTATTTCTGTAGAATTAATAAATATACACACTATAAAACCATTAGATGAAGCAGCTGTTATAGCATCAATAGCTAAAACAGGTTGCATGGTTACTGCCGAAGAACACCAAATAAACGGTGGTTTAGGGGATAGTGTTGCCAATGCAGCTGCTCGCCACATGCCGGTTCCTCACGAATATGTAGCCGTAATGGATACTTTTGGTGAGAGCGGAACGCCAAAGCAATTACTTGAAAAATATGGCTTAAACAAAGAAGCCATCGTAGCTGCTGCTGAAAAAGCAATAGCTAGAAAAAAATAATTACTTTCTAAGTTCCACAATTTTAATTTCATTGGGTGCAATTTCTAATTGCTCCAATGAAATTTCTTTTTCAGCCAATAGGTCCCATCCTTTTGTATAGCCTTTTAGGCGCTCTTCGAGTTGTTGCTTATTCAAAGACGCTTTTTCTTTACCGCTATTCACACTAACAAGAATGCAACTTGTATCGGTATATCTGCAAAACGTATATGTGCCTCCATTAGGAACAAATTGCATGAGTTTACCGTTTATTAATGCCGGGTTATTTTTTCTTATAGCGATTAATTTTTTGGTGAATTGAAAGGCTTGTTCCTCCTCTGGGGTTCTTCCTGCCGCTGTAAATTTATTTACCGGATCTTTAGGCCAGCCCCCTTTAAAATCTTTTCTTACCAATCCGTCGTTTCTTCGAGGGACATTATTTTTTGCTAGTATTTCGCCTGCTTGATACAGAGATGGAATGCCGCGAAGCGTAAATAGCAATCCCATTCCTATTTTCCATTTGTCTATATCTTTGCCAACCAAGGAATAGAATCGGTCTAAATCATGATTTTCTATAAAGGTTAAATTTTTGGTTGCTTGATGGTATAAAAAATCATGCGTAAGGGTATTGTATAACTTTGCTAATCCACCATTCCAATTGGTTTCGCTTTGAAGCGCTTCGAGAATAGAAAAATAAACTTGGAAGTCAATGGCGCCACTTAAATTACTAGTAGGTGCATTTTTTAAGTTGTTTTTTTCTGTGAAATAGGCCATGTTTAATACTCCAGCCGATTCCCAAATTTCTCCTGCCGACCAAAAATTCGGATATTCCTTTCTGATATAGGCCATACAGGTATTCATAAATGCAACATCATTGTATGAATAGGTATCAATTCTGAAGCCATCAATTTTAGCGTAGTTAATCCACCATAAATAACTTTGCATTAAATATTTTGCTACTCTCGGATTGCGTTCATTCATATCAGGCATAGCATTGTCAAACCAGCCATCTACCATTTGTTTCTTGTCATAATTACTTACATACGGATCGAAATGTGTAGTCGCTCTATAGTTGGTTCTTGTAAATGTAGGCCACTGATTGACCCATGATTTTTCGGGCATATCGTGCATCATCCAATGCTCGCTACCAATATGATTAGGCACTAAATCCATCACCAATTTCATGCCTTTGTTATGTAGTTGCTTACTCAATTCTTTATACAAAGCATTGGAGCCCAATCTTGGGTCGGTTACATAATGATCGGTAAGTGCATAGCCATGATAACTCGTATTTTTTTGATCATTAATTAATGTAGGGTTGAGCCAAAGTGCTGTAACCCCTAATTCATTAAAATAAGCTAAGTGGTTAATGATGCCTTGAAGATCGCCGCCATGCCTTGCGGAGGCACTGTCTCTATTGCAATAGGCTTCCTTAAGACCCGCCACAACATCGTTTGTGGTGTCACCATTAGAAAATCGATCTGGAAATACGAGATAAACAATGTCTTTCTCGCTAATTGTATTTATTTTGTTTTCTAAGTGCTCAAAGATATAGGTAAAGCTTCTCTTAGCGCCTTCTTTATTGCTAAGTGTAAAGATGGCTTTCTTGCCTTGAAACTGTTGCAATAATAGATTGATAAATAAGAAATTTTTATTTTCTACTGTTTCAATAGATTCAATTTTAATTTGTTTGCTACTAATCGATACGTTGCTAAAGCTGCCAATATCTTTAGCATGCACACATAATTGTAAGTGCGGATCATGTAAGTTATTCCACCAATTTGGCGGATCTACTCTCAACGTATCTTGTGCGTATAAATAGGGAGCTAGTAAGCAGCTCATTAAAATTAAAAGTGCCTTTTTCATGGGTATTATTTATCCTGTAAATATAAATACAAATAGCCGACACTTGAGGTGTCGGCTATTTTATAAATAAAAATTTAATTATTTTACTTGAGCAACTAAGCTTTTAAAAGCTTCTGGTTCGTTCATCGCTAAATCAGCTAATACTTTACGATTTAACTCGATGCCTTTAGTAGCTAATTTGCCAATAAATTGAGAATAGCTCATACCTTCTTCGCGAACTGCAGCGTTGATACGAACAATCCATAAAGAGCGATAGTCTCTCTTTTTTAATTTGCGACCTACATATTTGTAGCCCAAACCTTTTTCTAATACGTTTTTAGCAACCGTATATACGTTTTTACGTTTACCGTAGAAGCCTTTTGCTTGCTTCAATATTTTTTTTCTTCTCGCGCGCGAAGCAACTGCATTAACCGAACGTGGCATATCTTATTTTATTAAAAAAGTTAATTAATGTTTTTAAAACCTACTTTATCTTAAACAAAGCATACGTTTTACCAAATTTGCATTGGTAGGGTGTACATACGCAGATTGACGTAAATGACGTTTACGTGTTTTAGATTTTTTGGTTAACAAGTGGCTTTTGAAAGCTTTGTATCTTCTTATTTTTCCAGTGCCCGTTACTTTAAAAGTTTTTTTAGCACGGGAATGAGTCTTAAGCTTAGGCATGTTCTCTTTAAATTTGGACGGCAAAAGTACAATTCTTTTTTATAATAAAAAAATAATCTGCCAAAAATCATTGAAAATAAGCACATTTTTAGTCCGGCTTTTAAAAAATCATTGAAAATCAAGCATTTTTTGAAGAGATTATGAGAAGATAATCTATATAAAATGTAATTTTACGCTATGCCAGTTTTTAGATTTAGAGTCCATTGGGAAGAAGACGACCAAATTTATCGTGATATTGAAATCACCAATGGTCAATCCTTTGCCTTATTTCAGGAGGCCATTTTAAAAGCCTATGAATTTGATCAAAAACACGCCGCTTCCTTTTTTGTGAGCGATGATCATTGGAATAAGGGAATGGAATTCTCTTCTGAAGTAGCCGTCAATAAAAAAGATGCTGCAGTTTTATCAACCAAAACGCCGGTATCGGCTTTGGTAGCTACACCCGAACAGAAATTTATATTCGAGTACGATCCTGTAAAAAAATGGACCTTCCAAATTGCATTAATTGCCATTGAAAAGGAAGAACAATTAAAGCGAGTATATCCATTTTGTCTCCGAAAAGAAGGCGTTGGTCCTGCTCAATATGACATTAAAGGCCTTGAAAAAACAGCCATGATGGATGTTGAAGAATTCTATGATTTAGGAGATGAAGAAATGGAAGAAGGCTTTAGTAATGAAGGAGAAGCAGATACGAGTGGTCTAAATGAAGCTTTTTAATCCCTTATGATGAGCGATAAAACGCTTTTAATAATCGCTGGACCAACAGCTGTGGGTAAAACTGCGCTTGGTGTTGCTTTAGCAAAGCATTTCAATACGGTGGTGCTGTCTGCCGATGCACGCCAATGCTATAAAGAAATGCATATTGGCACGGCCAAACCAAACCTTGAAGAACAACAAGGTATTCCCCATTTTTTTATTGATACCCATTCCATTACCGAGGCCTTGTCCGTAGCCGATTACGAACGCTACGCCCTGCAAGTGTTACATCAATTGTTCCTTGAAAAAGATATTGTAGTGGTGTGTGGTGGCACAGGTTTATACATCAATGCCCTGTGTGAGGGCATAGATCTAATGCCTGCCATAGATCCTGCGATTGAAGATGAGGTAAATAAACTATATGCATTTGGAGGTATAGCGGCGTTGCAAAAAGCATTGCAATTGGAAGATCCTTTATTTGCCCAAAAAGGAGAAATGGAAAACCCGCATAGAATGCTGCGCGCTTTAGCTTTTAAAAGAAGTGTTGGTGAAAGTATTATACAATATCAAACACATACCCCCAAAGAGCGTCCATTTAAGTGTGTGAAAATTGCATTAGAAATGCCGAGGGAAATTTTATATGATCGCATTAATCATAGGGTAGATGCTATGGTGTCCAATGGTTTGTTAGACGAAGTGGAAGCATTGTTGAGCTATAAAGAGCATAAGAATTTTCAAACGGTAGGTTATCAAGAGTTGCTGCCCTATTTCGAAGGCGCTATTCCATTAGAGGATTGTTTAAATTTAATCAAACAGCATACGCGCAATTATGCAAAACGCCAAATGACCTGGTTTAAAAACAAAGGAAATTTTATTCACTTCAACGCATTAGCGATCGACTTGTTGCAACAGATCCTTGATGAAATAAAAAAAGCCAACGCTTAGCGTTGGCTTTTTTTATGCATTAGTCGATAAATTATTTTTTATCTTTTTTGCAACATCCTTTTCCTTTTTCACATGCTTCTTTTTTCTCTTTAGAGCATCCTTCTTTTTTACCTTTGCAACATCCTTTTCCTTCGTGTGCAAATGTAGCGCCAGCAATTAACAATGCGCTCATCAATAAAGTCATTTTTTTCATTGTAGTATAGTTTTGTATATGCAATGTAATAATTATTTTTGGATTCTAGCCAAAACGGTAACGCCGCCTTCTACTTTTTCTCCAATTTTAACATCTATTTTAGTGCCAATTGGGAAGAAGATATCCACTCGCGATCCAAATTTAATAAAACCAAATTCTTCATTTTGTTGAATAGCATCTCCAGCCTTCACGTAATAGCAAATTCTGCGGGCAACGGCTCCAGCAATTTGTCGAAGTAATAAGGTAGTATGCGGATTTTTAATTACAACCGTAGTGCGTTCGTTTTCGGTAGATGATTTAGGATGCCATGCTACTAAGAATTTACCCGGATGATAAGATACATAGTCTACTGCTCCGCTAATTGGCGCTCTATTGACATGCACATTTAAAGGCGACATGAAGATGGAAACCTGCAAGCGTTTGTCTTTAAAGTACTCGCTTTCTTCCGTTTCTTCAATCACCACCACTTTCCCATCGGCAGGTGCAACGATTAATTCGTCTCCAGATGAAAGTACTCTATTGGGAAGTCTGAAAAACCATAAAACCCAAAACCATAATAGAAAGAATGCTATTTGTAAAGGTATTGCAATCCATATCCAATCAATCAAAAAGTGGTTTACTAACATGCCTAAACCAATCCATAATAGGGTAGCAATTAAAATATAGTAATAACCTTCTCTGTGTATGCGCATAAAATATATTTTGTTGCGAAATTAATTTTTTAAAAATTAAAAGTCGAATGATTGAAAAAATAATAAATGAAAAGTGCAGCAAACGGGGCTGCCAACAATAAAGAATCGAAACGATCTAAGGCGCCACCATGGCCAGGCATAATAGCTCCAGCGTCTTTTACATTAGCCATTCGCTTTAGTTTAGATTCTGTCAAATCGCCCAAGGTGCCGAATGTAGCGGCTATCATTGCAAAAATGATAACCACGCTTGTAGGTATTCCGATTGGGAAAAAATTGGCTACTGCCCAAGCTGTTGCCACACATAAGAGTCCACCGCCCAGGGTGCCTTCCCATGTTTTTTTAGGAGAAATGCTTGAAAAAGGTGTCTTGCCAATAAAGGATCCAATGATGTAAGCCATGGTATCGTTAATCCATATGCAAGCAATGAGCAGCATAGGCAATAAATGGTGCTGCGTAAATAAAAAAACAAGGCTAATGAAAGGTAAGCCTATGTATAATAATACTAAGGGCAATTGTAATGAGATCGCCTGTTTGGCTTCCTTAAGTAATAGACTTGCTACGAAAAGTAGCAGCACTAGTCCCAACCATATTGGTAATAAAGAAAGCGTTGCATGAGGGAATAAGGTAGACCAATAAAAACTACCAGTTAGGCTCAGTCCTAATGCAATAGTTGTTAGCATTAACCATTGCGGTGTTTTATAGTCATTTATTTTTTCTTGCAAAGCAATTAGTTCACTTATGCAGAGACTTTCGATAAGGGTGATTAACAGTAAAAAACTCCATTGGTTCCATAATAGACCCACAAACATGATAGCTACAAACACTACCGCACTGAGGGCTCTTTTATTAAAAGTTGCTAAATCTAAAGCCATAAATTAATTGTTGATTGTTTCGTCTCTGAAATTATTTAGCCAATTCTCGGGTGCTTCAATTTTATGTTTAAATAAAAAATAGAAAGAAGCCATGAATAATAGGATGGCGGTGATGGTTATTATTGCAGGCAATTGTTCGATTGGTGCTAAGTTTTGCATTTGGGTAATGTACTCAATCACAATTTGAATGCCATTAAACAAAGCATGTGCAAAAATGCTGTAACGCAAAGAGCCTGTCCATAAATAGATATAGCCCAGCATAATGCCCGATAAGCATAATGAAATAAAGGCGTGAGGTTCCATGTGAATAAGGGCAAAGGCTAAACTGCTTATCAAAATGGCTTTGCCAGGATGCCCCACGATTTGTAATAATAATCGCAACAAAACCCCTCTAAAAAAATATTCCTCGCAAATGGCAGGCACTAGGGCGAATACAAATAACCGAATGATTAAATCTTGCCCGTTATGCATTTGCATCAACCCCTTAAAAAGCTCATTCATATTGTCTTCGTATAGCTTTATAGCCGTGCCCATTGGTATTTGACCTACTAGCGAATTGATATGTTGCACAAAAGGGATGGCAGCAATAATGACTATGGGTACTAGACAGTAATAGAGCGTTATATTCGAAGGTCGGTATTGGATATAAGCCAAGGGCTGTGGATGCATAAAATAGGAAAACAGAAACGCTACACCAGCAAAAGAACACGTAGAGCTGATAGCTTGAAAAACCATGAAGGCA
>CAIWHF010000252.1 GCA_903912405.1 uncultured Bacteroidota bacterium
TCTGGTTCGCAAGCACCACAATTAATACATTCGTCAGTTATTTTTATTGCCATTGTAAATTAAATTTGGTTTATAGTGGACAAAGTTACAATTTCGCACACAAAAATGAGTATACATGGAGCAAATTAATCATAAAATTGAACTTTTAACAAGATTGAAAGACTATATGCTTTCAAATGATGAAGAATGGCTAGCAGTTCAATCCTTAGCGATCAACAAAAACTCTTGGTTTACCCAAGAACATATTAGTGCAGCCGTTCAGGCTATTGCCAACAACTATTTACATAAAGAAGCATTAGTTGCTTGGTGTGCGTCTTATTCTTTATCTGCTACTAAGAAAGTATTGGGTATTGTAATGGCGGGTAATATTCCTTTAGTAGGTTTTCATGATTTCTTATGTGGATTTTTAGCAGGCTATCCACTTAAAATAAAAATATCTTCAAAAGATGCAATTTTATTGCCACACCTTATTGCTAAACTAATAAGCTGGGATGCAGCTATACAAAGCGACATTGAAATTGCAGAGCAATTAAAGGATTGCGATTTATACATTGCTACGGGCTCTGATAATTCGGCTCGATATTTTGAAACCTATTTTAGTAAATATCCATCTATTATCCGAAAGAATAGAACTTCTATAGCGGTGTTAAATGGCATGGAAACAGATGATGAAATGGCTTTATTAGCTAAAGATGTCTTTCAATATTATGGTTTAGGCTGTAGAAATGTAACGCAACTATTGGTGCCGCACGATTATAATTTCGAACGCTTATTGCAATTGTTCAACACTTTTAGTTATGTAATGAATCACCATAAATATCAAAACAATTTTGACTATCATTTGGCGATCTACTTACTCAATAAAGTGCCCTATATGAGCAATGATTGCTTATTGATGGTAGAAAATGATTTGCCTTTTTCAGCGGTGAGTGTATTGCATTATAAATACTACCAATCGGAACAAGAAGTTGCCAACTATATGCATAATAATGTTGCCATTCAGTGTGTGGTTGGAAAAAACTATTTGCCTTTTGGAGAAGCCCAAAATCCTACTTTAGATCAATATGCAGACGGTGTAGATACTATGGCGTTTTTATGTGCTAATTATTAATCTTTAAACCTTTGTAAAATACAAAGCCATTCTTTGCTCCTATTTTTTGAATTGGAGTTTGGGATGTGTAAATAGACGTATCCATTATCTTACAAATAAAATAAGTAGGTCGTTGTATCGTTCCTTCAGGTGTCCAATATCCAGAAGGCTCTTTTAGGTTTACGCTGTCTTTTGGGCTTTTTACTTTATTGGTATAAAACAAATGAGCATAACTCTTATAACTCAGGGGCGCTACATATACATCCTTTCCATTAAAGGATTGATAATATGCGATTGCAGCTCGTTGTGAATAGTGCTCAATCTTTGGAGTAAAGTAATTACTGCAAATAAATATAAATACTACTTGAAAAGCGATTAAGCGCTTAAAATAATATTCGAAATCGGTATTTAACTTTGCTATGAGATAGCATAAACCAATGAGATACACGATGCCAATAGCTATTTCATAATAAGACCAATGCACGGCGGCTTGTAAATTACCCACCGCAAAGGGATCTTCTATAAATGGGATCAATTTGAGTTTATATATTCCGATCAAGGGTAAGCAGATCCATACGATACTCCATATGCCGCCAATAGCATATAATAATACCTTGAGCCAGCGACTAATCGTTTCTTTATTCGTAACGATTAAAGAAATTTGATACGCAGCAAGGTAGCTGAGTGGAAAATAGCAGAAAGAGGAATAATGAACAATTTTTGTTTTCACGATAGAAAATAGCAAAAGCACCACCCAAAAGGCTATCCACATCCATTTATTAAATAGCAAGGAAGGGGCCTTTTGTTGTTTTCTAAATAAAAACAAAGACGCTGGAAAGCAGCCAATAAGCAATACTATAAAATGATAGAAAAATGGACCGCCATGATCAGCATCTTCTGTGCTAAATAATCTAATTTGATAGGTTATAAATTCATGTAAGAACCAATTTCCATAGGCTATTCCATATTGTATTACTACGGTTACAAACCATATAACGACTACTAAGAAGGATACGATAGCAACACTTGCGATATCTTTAAGGCTAATCTCGCTTTTAAACTTTGAAATAACGACATAAACAATCCAACACAAAAAGGCTATTAGTATGGCTACTGGGCCTTTTGTAAGTACTGCTAAGCCTAAAAATAAACCTGCCAATAATCGATGTTTGTTGCGGTTACTTTCTTTGTTGCACAAATTATACACATGATAAATGGCTAAGAAAATCAATAAATTGAAGAGCGGATCTATTAAGCCTGTTTTAAAATAAAAGTGTGGCAACCAAGATCCAATATACAATAAGATCCACCAAGTGCCTAACTTGCTGTTGGCTTCTTTTGTGCCAATTTTATAAAAGGAAAATAAAGTGAAAAATGCTACAACTACATTGGGAAAACGAGCGCCCCATTCATTAATCCCGAATAACTTCATAGCAGCTACTTGTAACCATATAAATAAAGGTGGTTTCTCCCAAAAGGGTTTAAAATCTATTTGAGTGCGCAAATAATCTTTAGAAACTATCATTTCTCTTGCACATTCTGCAAAATTGATTTCATCCCAATCGAATAAATGAACAGAACCCAAAAAAGGAATAAATAATAAGCAGCTGGCTAAAAAAATATAGAGAATAGCTTTATCCTTGAACATATAGTTTATATTTTTTTGGAGCAAAAAATTGGTAGGCCATTATAACTACTATAGCTACTCCAAATCCTACGATGCTACCTAAGTAAATGTCTTTGAAAAAATGAGCTGCTAAATATAATCTAGAAATACCAACCAGGAGCGCTAGTGTAAATATTAGGCTTACTATTTTATTGTTTTTAGGAAAAACAAAAACCGTTAGAAATACCAATAATGCAAAAGCACTGGTGGTATGGCCAGAAGGAAAACTATTATAATGCAAGATGGGCCACCATGATTCGGTATGAATGTTATCAAGATCTTTGATTGCTTTCAAAGGACGTTCGTAGTCGAAACTATGTTTTAGATACTGGGTCACTAATCCGGGTATATAGTTGACCGTTATAGCATTGATAATAAATGGAGTGCTTTGGTGTTTTTTTGAAACCATTAATGCCATTAAGCAAATTATCAATACGCTCAATCCATCTCCCAATAAGGTGAAGCCATACATAATATAATTAGAGGCGCTAGTATAATGACTATTGATGGCAAAAAATAATTGTTCTTGTGAAAACAATACGTTTAATAGAGCGCCTATCAATAGCCACACTAAAAATAATTGGATAGCTCTTTTTAATGATGGAGCATAGCCGAAGAGTTGCTTCATTTTGATGTATTAAAGAGTTGTTGGATACGCTTAAAAAAGACTTTATAGGTTTCTATATTAAACACTTGGGAATCTTTTTTTGCTTTGTTGATTAGAAATAAGGCAATAGGTAATAGCATGCTGGTGGCCAACCACATGCCAGCATAAGGAGGTAAAGCTCCAGAGTGAGAAAGCTTTTCACCCACAATACTGATAATATGAAACACAAGGAAGAAGCATATGGAAAATAACATAGGCATCCCTAGTCCACCTTTTCTAATAATAGAACCTAAGGGAGCACCAATTAGAAATAGTAATAGACAAGCAAAGGACAAGGTAAATTTCCGGTGCCATTCTATTTTATATTTTAATAGATTGTCGTTTTGAATGCTAGCATCACTTACATTAATGTCTAATAACCCTTTAATATTTCTGCAGTTAGAAAGCGATTGTTGTAAGCATGCATTTTTAAATGTATCGCGCATGGCACTGAGAATGCAGTTGGCATATTGCACCCTAGCTTTTTTGTGCCCTAACAACTGCTGGTAGTAACGGGTATAAGTAGCAGAACTTTTATAATTGAAAATATAGAGATAAGGGTTGATGAAGGATTCAATATTCTGTTGGATTTTTACATCATACTTTTTTACGCTATCAATACTCTCATTCAATTGCGAAATATTCATCATTTGGTAAGCTCCTTTGAATAAATCCTGATTCGTTCTGTTCATTTTAAAAGAAGACAAATCAAATATTTTATCCCACTGTTTAAAGTACATGCGGGTTTGTTCATTTGCTGCTGGTCCGCCAGCATTCAGTTTTTCTTCGTATTTACAACCATTGCGGAGTCTAAAGGTCAGGTAATGCCCATCTTCGCTAGGTATCATTTCACCCGATTCGGCTACAATAACCCTATCATTACCCATGCCAGAAGATTGATCATAGATGAGTACATTTTTGATCGTTTTCCCATCCGTACCTTTCTCCCCAATTCTAATGGTATAGCCTTCTAAGCCCTTGCTAAACTGCCCTGCTTTTATGTTTAGGGTGGGTTTAGAATTGCGCATGTCATATAATAAGGAAAATGCTTTTAGATTGGCTGCTGGAATTACATTATTATTAAAAACAAAAGCCCCTACCGATAGTATGCTTAAGAGTATAAAGAGGGGTTGCATAAAACGAATTAGAGAGATGCCCGATGATTTAATAGCAATGAGTTCAAAATGCTCTCCCAAATTACCAAAGGTCATGATCGATGCCAACAAAATACCCAATGGCAAAGCCATGGGCACTAAGGTGGTAGACATGAGGCTGAGTAATTGAAGGATATCGATAGCGCCTAAACCCTTTCCGATCAACTCATCCATATACAACCAAAAAAATTGCATCACTAAAATAAATAGTGTTACAAAGAAAGTGACTATGAAAGGGCCAATAAAACTCTTTATGATATAGGCATCAATACGTTTTATCAAGGGTTTTCAATTTTCATCAAAAATACTAATAGTAAATGGCATAGTAGCTTAAAAAAGATATAAAAAAACTCAAATTATAAAATTTGAGTTTTAATGCGTTTAACTACCTATTCTATGTTTAAGTTTATTGACCTGGTTGGTCCATAATTGCTCCTGATCTTTTAATTCGCTTTTATCAGCAAAATCTGTGATGCGCAATAAGGTTTCGTTGGTGATAGAGCTTTGCTCAATTCTGAATTCGAAGAACTCATCTGGAGCGTAGTAATCCCATCTAAAACGTATGTAGTTATCATCAAAAGATTCTATCATTTCCGCAATATCTTCCGATCCATTCCAAATAAAGGTAAATTCATTTTCAGTTTGTTCTACTCTATCTGCAAACCATTCTTGTAA
>CAIWHF010000253.1 GCA_903912405.1 uncultured Bacteroidota bacterium
TAAATAAAGTATATAATAAATTGAATAGCATTATATTATGGTAGAAAATTTTTTACAATAAGCAATGCTACTGGAAAATAGCAAATTACTGTTCGTTTGACAAGATGTCATAGGTATAAACAAAAAAAATCACCGTAAATAGGCTTACGGTGATTTTTTGTCATTTAGTTTAGGTAAACTTTATAAGTTCAACATTTCTATTGAGTTAACTCTTTCTTTTTGGTATGGAACCTGAATTTTGATATAATTGTCGCTATACCCCTCCATCATTCCATTTTTATCGGCTTGCTCAAACAAAACAGCTCGAGTCTGACCACGATGTTGCTCCGTAAAAAAGTTCATTTTTTGAAATGATAAATTTCTTAATATTTTATTTCGTTGATTTCGGATCTCGATCGGCACCACCGGTTCCAACAAAATTGCCTGGGTATGATCGCGCTCGGAATAGGTAAACACATGTAAATAATTTACATCTATTTCGTGTAGGAACTTGAACGTATCTTGAAAATCTTCATCCGTCTCCGTAGGGAAACCGACAATCACATCGACCCCAATACAACAATGAGGCATTAACTTTTTAATATATTCAACTCTTTCTTTATATAATTCTCTTTGGTAACGTCGCTTCATGAGACCCAAAATTCGGTTATTGCCACTTTGAAGGGGAATATGAAAATGAGGCATGAATTTTTTAGATTGTGCAACAAATTCTATGATCTCATTACTCAATAAATTGGGTTCTATCGACGAGATTCTAAAGCGCTCGATACCCGAATCAAAGTCTTCTATAGCCTTTAAAAGGTCTAAAAAGTTGTATTCTTTGCGCTTTCCACCCTCATTGCCCTTGCCAAAATCGCCTAAATTGATGCCCGTAAGCACGATTTCCTTACAATCTTTCTGTGCAATTTCTTTTATGCGCTCCAAAACGCCTTCAATTTCATCACTTCTGCTATGTCCGCGAGCTAAAGGTATGGTACAAAAACTACAGTTATAGTCGCAACCATCTTGTACTTTAAGAAAGGTGCGGGTACGATCATTTTGTGAAAAAGAGCTATGAAATCCTTCTATATCTTCAATATCACAAGAACAAATTTTAGTGCTATCGCCTTTTGTAAAGGCTTTAAGGTGACTAACAATATTGAATTTTTCTGCTGCGCCCAATACCAAGTCTACGCCCTCAATTTCTGCAATTTCAGTAGGTTTGAGCTGTGCGTAGCAACCCGTGATAACCACTATACTTTCTGGGGCTTTTTTCTGTATTTTTCGTACGATTTGTCGGCACTCTTTATCGGCATTTTCTGTTACCGAACAGGTATTGATGACATATACATCGGCAATATCCTCGAAATTGATTTTGGTAAAACCTTCTTGCTCCAATAATCTACTGAGCGAAGAAGTTTCGGAGTAATTTAATTTACAACCTAAAGTATGAAAGGCAACTTTTTTTATGGATTCCATTAGTTTGCAAAGGTAACTAATCGTTTTAAAAAAAGCACTTGCTTTGTATTAATGAATGCCCTTTTTGTTTAAGGCCTCGTGGTAATTTTTTGCGTTTTTTAAATGCTCCTCTAAGGTTTGAGCAAAAATATGCTGCCCGTTTAAATCTGGATGGGCGCAAAAGAAGAAGTTATTACTCTGGCTTGCATGCAAAACAGCGTCTATGCTGCTTGCCGATGGCATACAAATAGGCGTGGGTGGTAGGCCTGTATGGATATAAGTGTTAAACGGAGATTCGGTTTTTAAATGATCTTGTATAATACGCTTTATGGTAAAGTTGCCCAGGGCATATTTAATGGTTGGATCGGCTTGTAAGGGAATGCCTTTTCGTAAGCGATTAATATAAACACTAGCAATCATCGATTTTTCTGGAACATAATTAGTTTCTTCTTCTACAATGGCTGCAATGCTAATGATTTCAGGAATAGAAAAACCTAGTGTAGAAGCGGCTTTTCTTCGATCTTCATTCCAAAATTGCATATAGGCTTTGCCGATTTTGGCTAATAATTTTTGAGCACTACAGTTCCAATACACTTCATAGGTATTGGGGGTAATAAGGCAAAAACTAGTTTTGGCATTAAGTTGATATTGGTTTAAAAAGGCTGTATCGGCAAGTAACTGTTTGAGGGCTAGGGTATCGGTTGCCAATTTTTGAGCTATAAAAACTAAAAACTCATGTTGCGTTCTATATTTATTGACTACTAATTGAATAGCTTCTTGTCGGCCCGAGAAAAGAACTTTTAATAAAGGCAAGGTACCCATCCATGTATCTATAGCAAAGCTACCAGGATGTATATGTTTTGGATATCCGGTAAGGACGGCTGCCCATTCCAACAATAGTGGAAAGCGAAGTTTGTCTTGCGCGCGTATATCTTCTTTTATATATTCCCAAGTTGCATTGGGACGAATTTTTAGTGTTGTATTGGGTGCCTTTACAATAGGTAAGAATAGTATCGCTACAACAAGCAATCCAGCAAAAAGTAGGATTCTAAATACTTTCCCGGATTTAGATTGGTTGTTTTTTGTATGCGAGCGATTCTTTTTAGCCATGCTACGAAAATAAAAAAAACCTGCAGCAAGTGCAGGTTTTTTTATATAAATGTTTTGTAATTATTTAGCAGGTTTAGCAGGAGCACTTTTTTCTGCTGGAGCTTTAGTTTCTGGAGCTTTTTTAGTTTTTTCAAAAAACACTACAGAAAGAATACATAAAGCTGCAATAACACCCATGGTTGTCCAAGTTCCTTTTTCCATTACATCGGTACTTTGCTTTACGCCCATTACTTGAGAGCCAATGCTACCAAAAGAACCAGTAAGTCCGCCACCTTTAGGGTTTTGGATTAAAATAAAGAAAGCGAGGATAACACACGCAATTAGGATAATTATAGTAGATAAAACGATCATAAATTATTCTTTTATAATTTTTTCAATGAGTGCTGCAAAGTAACTACTTTTTTTAGGATTTTGCAAACTTAATTTTTTATACATAGCAATAGCGTCTTCTTTTTTCCCTTGTTTATGCAAAATGCTAGCTAGCGCTTCGCTGATTAAGCCATTTTCATTGCTAATAGAGTTGACCGCCATTTCAAATACATTTTCTGGGATATCATCGTCTTCGTCGCCAAGTGCTTGTGCAAGCTTTTCTCTTTGCCACATGCTTTTCAACGCTTTAGCTTCTTGTTTTTCTTCTTTTTGCTTCTCTGCATTGGTTTTGTAATAGTTGAGCCATTCTGCAAAGCTCATCACTACCATCAGTGATTTATCGGCATCGTCCTCTTCTATATTTGAAGCTGTTTGCAATTCTTGTATATCTTCGGGTATATCATTTGATACTTCTATTCCTTGATGTAAGAAATAGTCCTCAGTATATACCGGTTGCAATAAATCGGATGTAATATCGGAGCTTATTGTATCCTTTTCTTCCGAAGCTATTATTGCTTGCAGTGCTTCCTCTTCTTCTGTACTCCATTCATCAATTGATGTTGCAGCATCTTCAATATTAAAGCTAGCATCGTTGGCTAACCATTGATTAAACTTTATCCAGTTTTGAACATAGAGATAGACTGCGTCAATTATAGCACTACTTAATTGACGGTTATTTTCTAAATAAGCTCTTTTAGCTTTGATATAATGTGCAGGAACAAAATAGGGGTATTGCACTAATAAAGCATCCAAAGCTTTTTGGTCGAGACTTTCTATAGCCGCCGACGAAGTAAAATAGGTATGTAGTTGTTCGTTCGAAATCATTTTAATTATTAAGGGCTACCAATTTACAAATGCTTTATTAAAAATATCATCTGCTAATTGATTGCCAATGTCTTCAATTAATTTTTGCTCTACACTTTGTAGTGTTTGCGTAGCGCTAAAGTCTGCAAATCTATTAAAGCTTTGTGTGAAATTAGCTTTTTCGTTTTTCTTATTTTTAAAAATAATTTCTACGCTAATATTAAGTCTATTGAGAGAAGCGGTTTGATTGTTTTGCAAACCCGATACACTTACTTCATAATTGGTAATGGTGCCCGATAAATCATAATCTGCAGCATCATTATTAATAGGTGCTAAACCTGTTTGTGATAAAATGCGCGTTTTAATTTTTTCAGATACATTAGCACTTAAAGAAGGCACAATATTTCTCGAATTATTTTCAAGTACATGAATATAAATTGATTTACCTTCAATAGTAGCACCGGTAAAACTATAGACGCCACAAGAAGCTAGTAATACGCTGAACAATACGATAATTAGTGGGGTATATGTTCTCATTCTTCTATTCCAAATTCTTTTATTTTTCGATACAGCGTACGCTCCGAAATTCCCAATTCTTGTGCAGCTAAATTTCTTCTTCCTTTATGTTTTTTGAGCGACTTGATAATAAATTCTTTTTCTCGTTCTGCTAATTGTAAATTCTCTTCTACAAAATGCGTTGCTTGTGCCGTTTCACTAGGGTGTAATAAAATGGGACTATTAATGCTTACCGGATTTGCAAATTCAGTTGTATTGGAATAGTTATTAGGTAGGTTTGTTTCCGTAAACGGAGTGGCTGGCATAAAGCCTTGTTGATGCGCCATTTCGAATAATAACTTTTTTAGATCGCTGATATCTTTTTTCAAATCAAAAAATAATTTGTACAAAAAGTCTTTATCGGCACCTGCAAATTCTGTATCAAATGGTTGTTGGTTCATAGCAGTCAATACGGGTAAATAATTATTGTTTTGATGGGGAACAATCTTAGGTATATACTGATAGATAGATTCGGCCGAAATATTTTTATCGATACTTAAAACAGAAATCTGTTCTGCCATATTTTTAAGCTCTCGGATATTACCAGGCCAAGCATAATTGGTGAGTAATTGAAAGGCTTGCGCATCTAATTGAATACCGGGCATTTTATATTTCTCCGAAAAATCGGCTGCAAATTTTCTAAACAGTAATGGAATATCTTCTTTGCGATCGCGCAAAGCCGGCACTCTTATAGGTACCGTGTTCAGACGATAATATAAATCTTCTCTAAAGCGGCCTAAATGATTGGCATTGATCAATTCTCTATTTGTTGCGGCAACAACACGCACATTTGTTTTTTGAACTTTCGATGAACCCACTCTAATAAATTCGCCCGTTTCTAATACACGCAACAAACGAGCTTGTGTGCCAATAGGCATTTCACCTATTTCATCTAAGAAAATTGTGCCTCCGTTAACCGTTTCAAAATAGCCTTTTCTACTATCTACGGCTCCCGTAAAGGCTCCTTTTTCATGACCAAATAATTCACTATCAATTGTGCCTTCTGGAATGGCCCCACAGTTTACAGCAATAAAAGGATTGTGTTTGCGTGCCGATAAATTATGGATGATATGCGAAAAAGCTTCTTTACCAACCCCACTTTCACCCATGATTAATACGGTAAGGTCGGTATTAGCTACCTGGCTGGCTACGGTTATAGCATAATTAAGTGCCGGAGCACTCCCAATAATTCCAAATCTATTTTTAATACTTTGTATATCCATAAAATAAATTTTAAGCGTCCACTAAATGCCCTATTAATGTAGCCTGACTTGCCTTTGTAACGCTTACCTGCACATACATTCCTTTTGTTATTGGCGCTTCTGTTTTAGGGAATACAATCATTTTATTTTGACTATTTCTGCCACTCCAATCTTTATTACTTTTTTTACTATCGCCCTCTACCAGTACCTCAAATGTTTTGCCTATATCTTGTAGATTACTTGCCAATGATAATTGTCCTTGCAATGCAATAATTTCATCTAAGCGTCTCATTTTATCGGCTTCACTTACATCATCTTGGTAGCGTTTAGCTGCCAAAGTACCTGGTCGTTCGCTATAAGCATACATGTAAGAAAACTCGTATTTGCTTTGTCGCATGATATCCAACGTATCTTGATGGTCGGCTTCTGTTTCTGTGCAAAAACCCACAATAATATCGGAGCTGATTGCACAATCCGGCATAATTTCTTTAATGCGTTTTACTTTGCTCAAATACCATTCTTTGGTATAAGTTCTATTCATCAATTGTAGTATACGCGTATTGCCACTTTGCACGGGTAAGTGAATGTATTTGCAAATATTTGGGTATTTGGCCATTACATGCAATACCTCATCGGTAATATCTTTTGGATGCGAAGTGCTAAAACGAACGCGTAATTGAGGATCAATGAGGGCTACCATTTCTAAAAGCTTATCAAACGTAATCGCTTCCGTTTCGGTACCCGGTTGATAATGATAACTATCTACGTTTTGTCCTAATAGCGTTACTTCTTTGTATCCTTCTGCAACTAATTGTTTGCACTCTTCAATAATGCTTGCTACATCTCTACTGCGCTCTCTACCACGGGTAAAAGGCACTACACAAAACGAACACATATTATTGCACCCACGCATAATGCTAACAAATGCAGTTATTCCGTTTTGATTTAAACGAACAGGCGAAATGTCGGCATAGGTTTCTTCTCTGCTCAATAAAACATTTACACTTTTCTGTCCAGATTCGGCTTCTTCAATTAAGCTAGGCAAACTTCTATAAGCATCCGGACCTACAACAATATCTACTAGTTTTTCCTCTTCTAATAATTTTGCTTTCAAACGCTCTGCCATACAGCCCAAAACACCTACCAATAAACTTGGATTTGTTTTTTTGAACATAGCATAATTTTGCAATTTATTGCGAACGGTTTGTTCCGCTTTTTCGCGGATAGAGCAGGTGTTGATGAAGATCAAATCGGCTTCTTCAATGATGCGGGTGGCACCAAAGCCTTTATCATTCAAAATGGAGGCAACGATTTCAGAGTCACTAAAATTCATGGCACAGCCATAGCTTTCTATATAAAATTTCTTGTTGTAGCTATTTGGGTCGTTGGCAAAAGGAGCATATACTTCGCCTTGTTTTGCTTCATTGATATCTTTGCTGATAAGCGTTTCCATTGCTAGGTTTCTAATTTTATTCAAAGTTACGACAAATTGACATGTTTGCTAATGCGAAACCTTAATTTTTATATAATAATTGCTTAAAAAAGGAGCTGTTTTTATTTAAAAAAATAATCCGACTTTTGTAGCTCCAATTCAACCAATGCATCAACCAATATTTAGAATTTTATTCTTACTGACCATAGGCCTATTATTGCCCTTTTTATCTTCTGCGCAATGTAGTAGTGCCATAGCTTCCTTCCCTTACAGCGAGGGTTTTGAATTGAATAATGGCGGATGGACATCTGGAGGCACGGTAGGCAATGATTGGGCTTGGGGCACGCCCAACAAACCCGTAATTTCGGGTGCTGCTACCGGAGCTAAATGCTGGATTGTAGGCGGACTCACCACGAGCGCTTACAATAGCGGTGAGCGCTCATGGTTGCAAAGTCCTTGTTTCAATTTCTCCTCCTTGACGTATCCATATATTTCCTTTAAGGTTTTTTGGGAAACGGAAAATACCTATGATGGGGCTTCCTTGCAATATTCTACCAATAATGGTGCCACCTGGAATACGGTTGGGGCCTATAATGAACCGGCTAATTGTATGAATGCTATTTGGTACAACCAAGCGAGTGTTACTAATCTTACCGGATTGGCTACCAACAAAGCGGGTTGGGCCGGTAATAAGCAAAGTACGCAAGGATCTTGTCAGGGCGGATCGGGGAGTACTACTTGGCTTTTAGCGAAACATTGCTTGGATAATTTAGCTGGACAAAGTGCAGTCATTTTTCGTTTTATATTTGGCGCGGGCACCACTTGCAATGCCTATGATGGTTTTGCGATTGATGATATTTATATTGGTAATGCACCGGCTACCAATGCTACGTTTACTTACCAATGCCAAGGTAATGCCATGCTGTTTAGTAATCCCGGCGGCTCTTGCAACTCTACTTATTTATGGAATTTTGCAGATCCTGCTTCGGGAGCCAATAATACTTCTTCCATCACCAATCCTACGCATACCTTTTCTTCGCCCGGTACGTATACGGTTACCTTGCAAGTGGCTGGTCCCTGCAATCCAACGGCAACCTACTCTAAAACCATTACGGTTTTAAATGTACAAGCGCAAATTGTGCAAGCGCTTAATTGTAGTGCAAGCAATGGAATAATTACCGCAGTGGTTACGGGAGTAGGGCCCAATACACCGCCCTTCACGTATTCATGGAATACCACGCCCATTCAAAATACCCCTACCATAAGTAATCTAGGACCCGGACAGTATACGGTAAGTATCAACGGTACTGATATTTGTCCTACATCGTCGAGCGTTACTTTAACAGCACCCACGCAATTTCAAAAAACAAGTACAAGCACACCCACCAATTGTAGCGTAGCTAGTGGCACCGTTTCGGTACAAGTAAGTGGTGGCACCGCACCGTATACCTATCAATGGTCGCCAAGTGGAGGCACTGCAGCCACTGCAGCTGGATTGGCTTCTGGCATTTATACGGTAACTATACACGATGCTAATGGATGTGCCGATACAGCACAAATTACAGTTGGTAATTTGGGTAATTTCAAACCTAGTTTAGGAAAGGATACCACCTTGTGTAAGAATGCCATCATCGTTTATAATCTGCCTAATTATGTAACTTATTTATGGCAAGATGGATCGAGCTTATCTAGTTATTTAGTTTCGGTACCAGGCACGTATTGGGTACAAATAAAAAATGCACTTGGATGTGTAGGTCGCGATACCGTAAATGTGAACTACAGTACCATTACTAAGTCTTATACGGCACAGCCAAGCGATTGTTATATGCCTACTGGTGCTGCACAAGTATTCTTGTCGGGTGCACGCCCCCCAATTCAGTATAATTGGATACCAGCTGTTTCCGTGGCAAGCAATGCCAATAATTTGCCAAGTGGTAGCTATGTGGTAACTTATAAAGATGCCAATCAATGCGAAGATACGCTACAAATTAAGGTACCTAATTTGAATAATTTGGTAATCAGTTTAGGGGTAGATACTATTTTGTGCCCCGAGAAAAGTTATACGCTTAGTCCGGGTACTAATTTCCTAAGCTATCTATGGAACACAGGAGAGCAAACACCGAGTATCGTAGCTACGCAAAGTGATTTTTATTGGGTGACAGTTAGCAATATTATTGGATGCACTGCACGCGATACGGTAGGTGTTTTGTTTGATTGCCAATATGATATTTTTTTTCCTACAGGATTTACGCCTAATAATGACGGCAACAATGATCAATTTGGTGCCATGGGTAATACCGTATTTTTAGAGTACTATGATATGAGCATTTACAATCGTTGGGGCGAACGTGTTTTTCATACTCGAAATGCAAGCGACAAATGGAATGGTAGCTACAAAGATGTACCTCAAGAATTGGGTACCTATAACTGGATTTGTACCTATCAAATTATCAATAAAAAACAGCAAGTTAAAAAGGGTGATGTGAGTTTGCTGCGATAGTCGTTGCTCGTTGTTTGTTGTTCGTTGGTCGTTTTCCGTTGCTCGTTTTTCGTTGCTCGTTGCTCGTTGATTTGATATTCCCTTCTCAAACACAAAATACAAGACTCGAGTGACGATAGACGAAAGACGAAAAACGAAAAAAATAAACGCTCCAAGATCCTTCGTTCCTCAGGATGACAAGCTAGTGAATAAAAAAAAGCCACTTCATTGAAGTGGCTTTTTTATTTACAGCAGTATTTAATTATTTAAATTCTTCGTCGCTGATTCCTTTATTGATTTCGATTGTTGTTAATTTCATATCGAAAGCTTGAGGGCCTGCTTGATATTTAACCGTATACGCAACTTTGTATCCTTTTTTACCAGGTACTTCTTTATAGTCGCCATATTCTACAACAATAGACATTGGTCCTTGTGGAGTGTCTTGCGTTTTTACTTCTTTTACTTTGAAGCCAGTAGCTACATCATAAAATTCTTTTGAAGTTTCGCCTTTAGCATCTTTCACTTCAATAACATACATATTGCCATCTTGTCCTTTTAAAGTACGCGTATTGCCAATTGCTGCTTGGTGAATATCTGCTTGAGGATCTAATTCTTCTTTTTTCTCTGCAATCTCTTCAGCAGTCATTTCTTTCTTTTGTCCTTGTGCCTCTGAGTAGCCTGTCGTTCCGCTGATCACAGATTTTTGGAAAGTCATACCCATTTTAGGAACACTAACGGTAGATTTTAATTTGCCTGCTTTAGCAAATTTGCTGAAGTTAAGCACCATACCTTGCATCTCTGCTTCAAATACAGTTTTCACATCTTTAATAGTTGCAATTACTTTTTCGCCACCAATTAAGCTGATGTGTTTGTTGTAAACGCTTTCTGCTGTTACACCTGCTGGAGCTGCAACAATCGTTGTGTTTTCAACTGCATTACCATAATTATCTACATAGTCGATAGTACCATTGCTTGCAAATGCTTTTAATTTAGGAGCTACTTCTTCTTTGCTACCTACTACAATGATATTCGCATTGTCTGGATTGATGTATTTTTCAGCCATCGCTTTTACATCTTGCGGTGTAACAGCAGCTAGGTTTTTCAAGTAGTTGTTATAATAATCTTTAGGCATTTTATAACGATCGATATTGATCGCAAATTGTGCAATACGACCAGGGTTTTCTAAACCTAATGCAAAAGCACCCGACATATTGTTGATGATGTTTTGTAAATCTTCATTAGGCACTAGTTCGCTATTCAGTTTACGCATCTCTGCTAATAATTCTGTGATAGAGCTATCCGTTACTACGTTTCTACATTTAGCATAGCCTTTGAAATTACCATAGATATCATCTACATCAACACTTGAATAAGAACCGTAAGTCCAACCATGTTTTTCACGAAGATTTAAAAATAAACGACCTTGAGAACCACCACCTAAAATAGTATTGGTTACATTCAATTTAATAACATCTTCTGTACCCGGTTTGATATCGATTGGGTAGGTAACATTAAATACACTTTGTACCGCACCTTCTCTTGCTGCAAAAACAACGCGGTTGTTTTCTGGTTCGGTTGGAGTAGGGTAGTTAGCTACCGGCACTTCCGCACCTTGCCATCCATTGAAATATTTTTCAATTAAAGGTTTGATTTCCGCTAAGCTTACATCACCTACAATAGCCATATACGCTACATTCGGACGAACATAAGTTTGGAAGTAATTAGTACAAGCCGCTAATTCAATATTAGCTACTGTTTTGTCTGTAACTACTTCTCCATAAGGATGGTTTTTACCGAAATTGATCACCGATGTTACATTGTTCAACATCGCATCTGGTTCGTTTTTAGAAGATTCTAATCCCGCTAATAATTGTTTCTTAGCTTTTTCAAATTCATCTTGTTTAAAATCTGCATTGATAAGGATATCACTTAAGATTTCTAATAAGGCTGTTTGATGTTTTTTCAAGCTACCTGCAGAAATACCTGAAGTGCTAGCATTTACTTCAGCGCCGATATTATCAATGGCACTACTTAATTCATCTTTAGATTTTGTTTTAGTACCGCTCGTCATCAACTCACCTGCGATTTGAGAAAGACCTGCTGCTTTACCTTCTAAAGCCGGTTTCGTATCAAATTGAATAGAGATATCAAGCGTAGGTAATTTGTGATTTTCTACAACAAATACTTTCAAGCCATTCGCTAAAGTAAATTGTTCTGTTTTACCTAATTTGATTTCAGGAGCAGGTCCTGCTTTCGGACGAATGCTTCTGTCTAAAGTGGTAGTAGGCACAGTAGCTGCTTTTGGAGCGGCTTTCTTAACGGTGCTTTGCGCATAGCTTGCCGAAGCAATAAAGCTAAATGCAGCTATATGTAAAATAATTTTTTTCATGTTGACTGTTTTTTAAGTTAAATGCCGATTTATTTTTTTTCTTCTGATTTAGGTAAATAATCTACCACCAATCGGTTTTCTTTAGTAAGGTATTGTTTCGCAACGCGTAAAATATCTTCTTTTGTTACTTGTTGGTAAAGGGCTAATTCGGTATTTACTAAATTGGTATTTTTTAAATACGTATAATTCGTAGCTAAGTTTTCAATAACACCTAAAATACGACGGTTTTGATTGATGAAATCGCTTTCAATTTGGTTCATCAATTTTTTGTATTCTTCGTCCGACATTAAGGTAGTTCTTACTTTTTCAATTTCATCGTTCATAGCTGTTTCTAATTCAGCATTCTTAACGCCCATATTAGCAATTGCAAACATCATCACTACGCCCGGATCTTCACTTGGCATAGGGAAAGCGCCTACTTCTACTGCTTTTTGTTGTTTGTCAACTAATGCATTACGTAAGCGAGAGCTATTACCTTGCGATAATAATTGCGCTAATAATTGCATAGCATAAGCATCTTTTGTGAAAGGCTTAGGTGCTTTGTAACTAAAGATTAAAGCCGGCAATTGAATATTGTCGTAAAAGGTAGTGCGTTTTTCAGCTGTTTGTGCTGGCTCTACGATAGACGGACGGTATAATTCTTTTGTGCCTTTTGGAATGCTACCAAAATATTTCGCAATTAAGGCTTTCGTTTTAATAGGATCGATATCACCACCAATTACTAAAGTAGCATTGTTAGGTACATAGTATGTTTTGTAGAAATTGATGAACTCATCAATAGTAGCTTCGCTCAAATCTTTATCATAACCAATCGGTGTCCAATGGTAAGGATGCTCCGTAAAGCTGTTTTCGTATACTACTTTCAATAATTGTCCGTAAGGGCGATTATCATAGCTTTGTTTCTTTTCTTCTTTTACTACTTTGCGTTGTGTTTCTACACCAACCGTATCGATTTTAGCGTGCAACATACGCTCCGATTCCATCCATAAGCCCAATTCTAATTGGTTAGACGGTAAAGATTCGAAATAGAAGGTACGGTCTTGAGAGGTATTAGCGTTTAACTGACCACCAGCAGCTTGTACTAGTTTCATGTATTCGCCACGTTTGATGTTTTCGCTACCTTCAAACAATAGATGTTCAAAAAAGTGAGCGAAGCCTGTGCGACCTACTTTTTCGTTTTTAGAACCTACATGGTACATAACGGATACAGCAACGATAGGCGTAGCGTGGTCTTCATGCAAAATAACATGCAAGCCATTAGGCAAATCGTATTCTGTAAATTTGATTTTTTCTGCTGCCGAAGCGTTGCTGCTCAACGCCACAAGTCCAAGAGCTAGAAAGTTTAGAAATCTCAACTTCATTAGATTGATTTTTATAGTTAAATAATGGAACTGTGAAATTAGGGATTTAATTACAAAAAAGGCTCTTGGAGGGTATAAAATATTACGTTAAAAAATAATAATTTGATATAAAATATTCCTTCCGGGCATTAAGCCCTATTTTTGACCTCTCTTTTAATTTGAATAGAATATATGATCACAACAGTGCTTTTTGATATGGATGGCTTATTGCTCGATACCGAGCTTTATTGGGGCGAGAGCATGCTTAAAATTGCTGCAAAGCACGGCATCCCCATTACGCGAGAGCACTTTAAAGCAACCACCGGCTTGCGCATCTTTGAAGTTACCGAATATTGGCAACGCAATTTTCCTTGGCAAGGTGCCAGCAGCGAGCAAGTGGCCAATGAGGTATTAGATGATATCACTGCTGAAAGTATGGCTAAGGGTAATATAATGCCAGGTGTTATCAATTTATTACAACAACTCCGTGCTGCTCATTATAAAATAGGTTTGGCTTCTTCTTCGCCGATGCGCATGATTCAGCCTTTAATTCAGCATTTTGAATTGAGTCCTTATTTTGATGCGGTTTGTTCTGCCGATGCAGTGGAGTATGGCAAACCACATCCCGCTGTATTTTTATATGCTGCCAATCAGCTACAGGCGCAGCAACACGAATGTTTGGTATTGGAAGATTCTCTAAATGGCCTTATTGCGGCTAAAGCAGCACGCATGAAAGTAGTTGCCGTGCCCGATGCGCATCAATTAAACAATCCTGCTTTTAGTATTGCCGATTTGATATTGCCAAGCTTAGTGCACTTAGACGATGCACAGTTTAAATCAATTACTGGGCATTCTTTTTAAGTTGCTTATAACCCCAATTTACAGTAAGAATACCTCCAATAATTAAAGTCACAGCAATCGGAATATTCCAATTAAAGTCTTCTTTTAAGAATAGGGTACCTAGTACAATGGCTACTATGGGATTGATATAAGCATAGATGGTAACAATGCCAATGGGTAAGTGGCGCAGGGTATACAAATAAAAAGTATAAGCCATTACCGAACCCACGATCACTAAATAAAAATAAGCGATAAGCACTTCGGCGTGCTTCCAATCTATATGCTGATGCTGCTCGGTGCAAGCACTGATTACAAACATAATGCAGCCTCCAATAAATTGTTGCCATCCGGCATTGCTTAAGGGCGCGGTATTGTTTTGAATTCGTTTATTAAAAATACTTCCCAAAGCCCAAATCATAGTGGCTGCAAAGAGTGCCGCTACACCCCAAGCATAATTGGCTTGGAGTAGTAAGTGCCAACTGCTTTTAAACATATAAGCGATACCGAAAAAGCCCAGTAGCAAGCCGGCAATGATATACTTATTTATTTTCTCATTGGGTACTAAAATAATATTGAACAGTACAGCAAAGAGGGGCATCATGCTACAAATAATAGCTGCTACGGTGCTCTCTACATGCTGCTCGCCCCAGCACACAAATCCATTGCCACCGGCAATAAGCAAGAGGCCAACTACGGCATGTTGTTTAATGCTTTGCCAGCTCCATTGAAATTTTTCTTTCTGCATTGCGGCAATGCCAAACATGAGTAAGCCAGCAAGGGTTTGTCGTGCACCGGCAAATAAATAAGGAGGTACGTGCTGCACCGCTACGCGAATGCCAAAATAGGTAGTGCCCCAGGCTATGCTTACAAAGGCTAAGGCGAGCAGTGCTTTTTGTTTTACCGTCATGAATTACTTGGTTTTTTTCGTTGGTTTTTTTGTACTGGTTTTTTCTTCTTTAAGGCGCACTACCACCCATTCATCAATTTGTACTTGAAAAGGTAAATTGCCAATTTTAATGAGGTGTTTTTTATCTTTCAATTCCACTAGGGTGCCAATTTGATGATTGAGTTTGTTGCGCATCAAATCTCCTAGTTTGGGAATGCCGCCAACAGTTTCAAAACGCTTATCGGCCTTATTGGCCATTGCTGCATTGGCTTGCAGTTGCTTCTTTTTAAAGAGCAATTGCTCGGCCGATTGGATAACTTCTTGTTTGTTTTCGCTTCGTTTCCACTCTTGAATGATTTGCTTGAACTTGCGTTCCATATCGCGCAAATAATCGAGCTCTTCTTTTTTTATTTCATTCTGCAGCTTTATGGTTTCTTTCTGTTGCTTAAATTTCTCTTTATCGGCAAGTGCTTCATACTGCAATTGCAATTGTTTGTTTTTTTCAATCAATGCATTTAGCACTTTATTATTGGAACTCAGTTTGTGATTTTGCACTTCTGTTTGGTGCAGCAGTTGATCTAATTTAAAATGATTGCGATCGGTCAATTGTTTTGCTCGTTCAATAATAGCTTCGGGCAAGCCACTTCGCTTGGCAATTTCAAAAGTGTAAGAGCTTCCGGGTTTGCCTATTACTAATTGATATAAAGGTTCTAATTTTTCTTCGTCGAAGGCCATTCCACCATTTACGATGCCTTTAATTTTGCCGGCCATTACTTTCAAATTTAAGTAATGCGTGGTAACGATGCCAATGGATTTGCGCTGCGCTAAGGTTTCAATAAAGGCTTCGGCAAAAGCACCGCCCATATTGGGATCGGAGCCGCTTCCCAATTCATCAATTAAAAACAAGGTTTTACCATTGGCAAAATCAACAAAGTATTTCATGTCTTTTAAGTGCGCACTGTAGGTGCTGAGCTCTTGCTCTATACTTTGTGTGTCGCCGATATGAATCATCAATTGTTGGAAAATGCCCATTTCAGAACGGTCATCGACCGGAACGAGCAGACCACATTGCAACATTAGTTGTAAGAGGCCAATGGTTTTCATGGTTACGGTTTTGCCACCTGCATTGGGTCCACTGATGATGAGTATGCGCTGTTCTTTTTGTAAAGAAAGCGTAATGGGGTAGGTCGTTTTTTGTTGTGCTTTATTTTGTAAGTATAATAAAGGGTGATAGGCATTGATAAACTGCACTTGCGGATGCTGACTCAATTGCGGCATTACACCTTTATAATCTAGTGCAAAGAGGGCTTTGGCACGAATAAAATCTAAAATACCAATGAGTTGAAAATAAAATTGCAAGGGTATTTGATAAGGTGCAATGGCTTGCGTGGTTTCTAGTAAAATTTTATAGAGCTCTCTTTGTTCTGCTCGTTCATACGAACTAATAATATTGTTGAGTTCAATGGTTTCTTCAGGTTCAATGAAAACGATTTTACCCGAGTCGCTCTCGCCATGCAAAATACCTTTTACAATGCGTTTGTGTTCTGCAAAAATAGCCACCGTGCGTCTGCCATTCAGAAAACCTTCGGAGATATCGGCCAAATAGCCTTGTTTGTTGAGCTTGCGAATGATGGTTTCAAAAACTTTTCGTAATTCATTGCGATGCTTTGCCAACTGTGTTCTAATCTGTAATAATTCCTTAGAAGCGGTATCTTTAATAAAACCTTTAAGGTCTATAACTTCACTAAGGATAGTGGGTATTTCTTTTTCAAAATTTATTTTTTCAATGAGTTGAGAAAGGTTTTTAAACAAACCTTTATTTTTTTCGAACCAATTTAAAATAGAACGAATGCACAAGGTCAATTCCCAAATAGCAATGAGTTGTTCAATACTTAAGGCGGCATTGGGGATCCCTAATAATTTTAATTCCTTTTTAATGTTCTTGGTGAAATCATTGGGAATGCTATCTCCACTTGATAGAATATGCTTATAGTCGAGGGTTTGCAACAAGTTTTTTTCAATCAAACTTCGTTGGCTTTGCCATTGAATAGCAGCTACGCGTTCTTTACCTGCATCGGTTTTGCAATGTGCAGCTAATAAGGATTTGATTTTATCAAATTCGATGGTAGCAATAGCTTGTTGAGGATATATTTGCAGCATAGGAGCGATAGACCAATAGCTTGGCTTAATAGGGATATTTAATTCGCAAATATACGTTGTAACTCCAATGCTTTTATATTAAATTGCAATTTCAACGCACAGATGTTATCCACTTATTATGATGCCATACGACTTATTGATAGAAAAATTAGACCAGTTTATTAGAAAGTACTATAGCAATCTATTAAGCAGAGGTGTGGTAAGTTTATTAATAAGCTGTTTACTTTTTGTGGTATTGATAAGTGTTAGTGAATATTATTTATACTTTCCGTCTCTTATTCGTTTACTATTCTGGTGTGTTTTTTTAGGGTTCAATTGCTTTATTCTGGTGCAATGGATTGTTCGTCCCTTATTAGCCTTGTTTAAATTAGGTAAGCGCTTACAATATGAAGAAGCGGCGCTTATTATTGGAAAGCATTTCCCAGAAATTGATGATAAATTAATTAATGTATTGCAGTTGCAACAAGTAGATCATGCCACTACCAGCAGTGCTTTATTAGCAGCTAGTATTGAGCAGAAATCGCAGCAGTTGAGTGTTTTTCCCATCACCAAAGCTATAAATGTTAGCATTACAAAGAAGCGAACAAAGTACTTGTTGGTGCTTGTAGGCATAGCGTTATTGATTGCTTTTTTTCAACCGCAATGGTACAAAGAAAGCGGTCGTCGATTGCTGCATCCTACGGTCACCTTTAAAAAGCCAGCACCCTTTACCTTTTATTTTATTCCTAACGAATTAGCAGTAGTTGAGAATGAATCGTTCACTTTGTTAGCTGTTGCAAAAGGGGTTGTATTGCCCGATGAAGCCGTTTTAATGGTAGATGGCGAACTATTGCCTATGCAAAAAAAAGGCGTAGATAGTTTTACCTATGTTTTCAAAAATTGTACTAAATCCATTTCTTTTTTCATTGTAGCGGCGGGTTTTGAAACAGACACGTATCAGCTCAAAGTCCTACCGCTTTCCAATATAAAAAATCTAAGATTACAGCTTCAATATCCAAATTATCTTGGTAAGTCGGATGAGCAGCGCACTACTTGGAGCGATTTGCAAGTGCCAGAAGGTACACGCTTACAATATGATTTTGATGTGCAAGCCGCTTCCTCCGTTTGGTGGCAATGGTCTTCGGAGCAAGCGCTCGTGTTTAAAAGCGCTACGCAACATTATCATATTACTAAAACTGCTTCCAACTCGCAAGCACTTTCCATATTGTTGCAAAACAAGTATAAAGGGAATAAAGACACCTTGCACTATCAATTAGATGTTATAAAAGATCAATTCCCTCAAATTCAAGTTCAGAAAACAAGTGATACTTTTTCGGCCGATAAAATGTTGTTGCATGGGGTGGTTTCGGATGACTATAAAGTGGCCAATGTTTCCTTTGTTATACAAATTTTGAGTGCCGACAAGCGCGTGAAAAAAATAATCAATAAATCAATTGCTGCGCCCAAGTCGGCTGTTTATGAATTTGATTATTATTTCGATAAATCAAGCATCCCCTTAGTACTAGGCGATCGCTTGCAATATTATTTCGAGGTTTGTGATAATGATGGCATTCACGGAAGTAAATGCACGAAGAGTGCTATCATGCAGTTTGCACAGCTTACCAAGGAAGGCTTAGATGCTGCTATCAATCAAAGTAATGATCAGCTTCAACGCACAGCTCAGGGTGCTGCGCAGCAAAGCAAGCAAATGCAACAGGAATTGAAGTCGCTCAGTAATAATTTGTCGCAGCAAGGCGATGCAAACAATTGGGAGCAACAAAAGAGCTTACAAGAATTGACGGCCAAGCAAGAGCAACTAAAAGTAAAAGTTGATCAGATGAAACAGGCTATGGAAGAGCAGTTGGAGCAATTGAAACAAAATAATTATAGTGAAGACTTGCAAGAAAAACAAGCTGATTTGCAAAAGCAATTAAAGGATGCCTTGCAAAAGGAATTAGAAAAACAAATGCAAAAGTTGCAAGACTTAATGCAACAAAAAAACAATCCCATCACGCCCGATCAAGTAAAAGAATTAGAACAAGACAACAAGTTATTCTCCATGGATATGCAGCGCTTGCAAGCCCTCATGAAGCAGTTAGAACATCAAATTGGATTGGAGCAAATGGCCAAAAAAATGGTTGCGCTAGCAAAAGAGCAAGAGGCGCTAAAACAACAAACCGATGCAAAGCAGCAATCCTCAGAGGAATTAGCAAAACAGCAAGCAGCCCTAGAAAAAAAGTTAGCGGCGTTAATGCAAAACAGTTTCGATTCCTTAAAAAAAGAAGCACAAGATCCAGGCGAAAAAGCCGCCTTGAATAAAGCTGCAGAAAAAGCTGCAGATGCTAAAGAGGCAATGCAAAAAGCGAAACAAGCCCTTGATAAAAAAGACCAACAGGGCGCTGGGGAACAAGAAAAAGAAGCTAAGAAAAATTTGGAAGAGATGGCTGCTATGATGCAAGAGCAATCGGATGCAATGGATATGGAGCAAGTGGATATGGATATTAAATCGGTTCGGCAATTACTGACCAATTTAATTCGTTTATCCTTTGATCAAGAGCGCTTGATGAATAGTGTAGCTACTACCAATCCAACAAGTCCGGCTTATGTAAGCTTAGTGCAGCAGCAAAAGAAATTACAAAATGAGAGTGTATTAATAAAAGACAGTTTATATTCCTTAAGCAAACGATTATACAAATTAGCACCCACGATCAATAAAGAAACCATAGGCCTCTCTAGTAGTTTGCAATCGGCTATTCAGCAACTAGAAGCAAGGGTGGTAAATATGGCCTTGACGCAGCAACAATATGCTATGACGCATACTAATAATTTGGCATTAATGCTCAATGAAATGCTTATGAATTTGGTGCAACAAAAAAATCAACAACAAAAATCGGGTAAAGGATCTTGCAATAAACCGGGTGGGAAGAAACCTAAGCCAGGAGCCGGACAACAATTGCAAGATATCATTTCTAAGCAAGGGCAATTAGGCGGACAGTTGGGTAAGGCAGAAGGAAAAGATGGTAAATCAGCAGGCGATAAACAAGGCAATAAAGAAGGCGATCAGCAAGCGCAGCAAGCAGGAAAAAAAGAGGGTGGCCAGTCGGGCGAAGAAGGTAATGGTGGCGAAGGGAATGCAGAAAATATTGCACGACTCGCGCAACAACAAGCGGCTATTCGTAGACAATTAGCAGCAATCAATGCGCAATTGCAAGCCAAAGGAATGAATATGAGTAAAGAGCTGAAAGCTATCATGGAGGAGATGGATAAAAATGAAACAGATTTAGTGAATCGGAAAAGCGCAGCCCAGCTCTTACAAAGACAAAAAACGATTGAAACACGCTTATTAGAAGCCCAAAAAGCCTTGCGTGAACAAGAGCAAGATGATAGCCGTGCCGCATCGGCAGGAGAAGACAAACCAAATGCTATGCCTAGCGCTTTATCTCAAATGCTTTTGCAACAAAAAGCCTTTATGGAATGGTATAAAACGGTGCCCGCAGAACTTAAACCACATTATCAAAAAATGGTAGACCGCTACTATCAACTCATAAACAAGTAGTTATATTTTTGTTGATAAGTTGTTCCAAAAAAAGTGTCATTCAAGTGCATAATTACAAGCTAATTCCGTAATTTTCTTATAGAAATTTAATTGTTAACCTATTAAAATTTGTAATTATGCTATTTTCAAGAAAGTATAAAGTAAGATCAAATTCAAGATTAACAGACGTTAAGCATAGGTTGTTAGGCAAGCATACGACAGTACACAGTTTTGATTTTGAAATTTATGAAGATGAGGGTTTGCTTCATATTGTTCCCAATCGCGAGCATCGCGATGATGACGGAAGCATTTTACCTGTTATGCATTTAAACTTAAACGAAGCCAATCAGCAAACAGACATTCAAGTGGTTGCTGAAATGCGCGCACAAGATGCTGGTGGCCCTTATTTGGTGCTTGTGTTTACACTGCTATTATTGTTGGGCTCCCTTGCTTTTTATTTAATCAATGCCAATGAATTTGAGATTTTTTATCTCACCACTTTAGGTTTAGGGGTATTGATTTTTAGTGTTTTTTGGATTAAGATGGAGATGGGCTATTTTAGTCATGTAAGAAAACTAAAACACTACTTACAATCTGTGCTTAGTTAGGCAATTAATTTATATAGGCACGAATGCTATCAATAGCTATATCACCGGTAAAGTACTTCATTAATTTACGGTCTTTACCATAGATGTTTAATTGAGGTAAAGATTGATACATATACATTTTGTTGATCATCTCCGAGCTATCTACGCCCATAGTGAGGGTAGGGTACTTGCTCAATTCATGCTTTTTGATAAAGTCGGGCAGGTAGGGTTGCATCATGCTGCCAGCAACCATAATTACTTTTGTTTTTTTGAAGAGAAATATGTTTTTCTTTAAGGTTTCTGTAAACTCTTCACAGTGTCCACAGGTTGGATTGAAAAACATGATAAAAAGATTACCGTCGTATTGGGCATCTTTTCTTACTATTTTAGTTCCATCTAAGCGCACTACTTTAAATTCAGGAAGGGGAGCGCCAATTTCTTTATAATTGACAATTGGAATATTATTGGTATTGCTTGGTTTTATTTCTTTAGTTACATTTGTTTTTTGAGCTTTACAAGCAGCAAATAAAAATAGAATTCCAACAGCTAAATATAATTTCTTCATCATTCTGCAAATTAATAAAAATAAATTCAATGTTCCATCAAGCTACCCCTATTCCTTTAGCAGAGCGCATGCGTCCCAAACACCTTGACGATCTGGTGGGGCAGCGGCATTTAATGGGTGCGCAACAACCCCTCTACAAAGCAGTTAGTAATAAACAACTACATTCTATGATTTTGTGGGGACCGCCAGGAGTGGGAAAAACAAGTTTAGCTCGATTGATAGCCGATGCTTTTCAAATGCCCTTTATGTCATTAAGTGCTATTGAAAGTGGCGTAAAAGAAATAAGGGCTTGCATTGCGCAAGCACAGCAAGCAGGGGCTGTTGTTTTGTTTATTGATGAGATACATCGTTTCAATAAAAGTCAACAAGATAGTTTGCTAGCGGCAGTAGAAAAGGGATTAATAACCCTTATAGGGGCTACTACAGAAAATCCATCCTTTGAAGTAATCAGTCCCTTATTGAGTCGCTGTCAGGTGTATATTTTAGAAGCCTTGCAAGAAAAAGAATTACAACAAGTGGTGCAACAAGCAATGGAAAAAGATGCTTGGTTGAAAGAGAAGGCACCCATTATTCAAGAATGGGAGGCGCTGTTTCGATTAAGTGGTGGCGATGCAAGAAAATTACTTAATACTTTAGAGTTGGTGGTGAGTAGTGTAGAAGATGGGCCGGTGGTATTAAGCAATGCCGTGGTTATGGACGTGGTGCAACAGAAGATGGCATTGTATGATAAAAGTGGGGAGCAACATTACGATATTATTTCGGCCTTTATTAAAAGTATTCGGGGCAGTGATCCTAATGCCGCCGTGTATTGGTTGGCCAGAATGGTGGCTGGGGGCGAAGATCCTACCTTCATTGCGCGTCGTATGTTGATCTTAGCAAGTGAAGATATAGGCAATGCCAATCCCAATGCCTTGCTATTAGCACAGAGTTGTTTTCAATCAGTATCGGTGATAGGCTGGCCTGAGAGTCGCATTATCTTATCGCAATGTGCAGTATATTTAGCCTGCTCGGCTAAGAGCAATGCCTCGTATATGGCCATAGAAGAGGCATTAGCGCAAGTAAAAGCGAGTGGAGACTTGCCGGTGCCCTTAGCACTTCGTAATGCGCCAACAAAATTGATGAAGAACATAGGTTATGGTGCCGATTATCAGTATGCGCATAGCTTTGAAAACAATTTTGTGGCTATGGAATTTATGCCTCAGGGCTTAGAAGGAAGGGTCTTTTATGAGCCAGGAAACAATGCACAAGAAGAAAAAATGAGGCAATTTTTAAAAAATAATTGGAAGGGGAAATATGAATAGCTAGTTTATAAGTAATTGATAATAAGCGTTATAAAAGCCATAAAATTGAATTTTAGCAGTCGAATTAAAAAAAGATTAGAAAAATTTAAAAAATATTTTGTTAGTTGAAAAGTTAATTATACCTTTGCAGTCCCAAATTTTACGGGAAAAGAAGATTTTTAAAAGTATGTCACAGCGTATCAGAATAAAGTTGAAATCTTACGACCATAACTTGGTTGATAAGTCAGCAGAAAAAATCGTAAAAACTGTGCGCAACACAGGAGCGGTCGTAACAGGCCCTATCCCGTTGCCAACAGAGAAGAAGATCTTTACTGTATTGCGTTCACCGCACGTAAATAAAAAGTCACGTGAACAATTCCAATTATGCACGCACAAGCGTCTATTGGATATATACACTTCTTCATCTAGAACAGTAGATGCGCTTTCGAAGCTTGATTTACCAAGTGGAGTTGAAGTAGAAATCAAAGCGTAACAGGTTACGTTTTTAGAGTTCTTTAAAAAATTGAATGACAACAGTCAAACCTAAGCCCTCCCAAAGGTTATTAGGCTCTTGGCTTAAATAATATAAAATGAAAGGTATAATTGGTAAAAAAATCGGAATGACCAGTGTATTCGAGCCTAATGGAAAGCAAACTGCTGTAACCATTATTGAGGCTGGTCCTTGTGTTGTTTTGCAAAAAAAATCTGTAGATACCGACGGATATGATGCTTTACAAATTGGCTTCGGAGAGGCTAAAGAAAAAAACACGCCAAAAGCTTTGTTGAATCACTTCGCAAAAGCAAACGCAACACCTAAAGCTGTTGTAAAAGAATTACGTAATTGTTCAATCGATAAACAAGTAGGGGAGTCACTAACTTGTGAGATTTTCACTGAAGGAGAAAAAGTCAACGTAGTTGGTATCTCTAAAGGTAAAGGTTTCCAAGGTGTGGTAAAACGTCACGGATTTAGTGGGGTTGGTGAGGCGTCTCATGGTCAACATGATCGTCAACGCGCTCCAGGTTCTATCGGTGGTTCGTCTTACCCTAGTCGTGTATTCAAAGGTATGCGTATGGCAGGCCGTATGGGTGGCGATCAGGTGAAAGTGAAAGCACTACGTGTAGTAAAAGTGTTCGCGGACAAGAACTATATATTAGTTACAGGTTCAGTTCCAGGTCATAATGGTTCTATTGTTTTAATTCAGAATTAATTTTAGTCATGCAAGTTGACATAGTAAATACAAAAGGTGAAAAAACAGGTCGCGTAATCGAGTTACCTGAAGATATTTTTAATATCGAGCCAAATACGCATACGATCTATTTAGCAGTTAAGCAATACTTAGCGGCTAAGCGTTTGGGTACTTCGAAAACCAAAACTCGTGCAGAGGTAAAAGGTTCTTCTAAGAAATTACACAAACAAAAAGGTACAGGTGGATCTCGTAAAGGTAATATCCGCAATCCTTTGTATAAAGGTGGTGGTGCTATCAATGGTCCTTCTCCAAGAGATTATGCGTTTAAATTAAACCGTAAAGTAAAAGATTTAGCAAAAGTATCTGCTTTATCTGTTAAAGCTAGAGAAAACAAAGTAGTAGTAGTAGAAGATATTAAATTATCGACTCCTAAAACTAAAGAATTTGCTTCTATCTTAAATAAATTACAAGGTGCTAATCGTAAGTCTTTATTAGTATTACCAGAATA
>CAIWHF010000254.1 GCA_903912405.1 uncultured Bacteroidota bacterium
CTCTTCCGTATTTACCAAGTTGAAGTTGCCTGCCATGGTGAGCGTTCGTGTAGGATTGATATGTGCTTTAACGAAAGGATGGCAAAACTCCACATCGTGTTTGCCTTGTGTGCCATATCGCAAATGCCCCAAAAGCACTTCCCCCATAAAATTCAAATATCCTTTCATCAAACCAGGATGTGCTTTAATGTCTGGGTATAAATTCTCTAAATCACTTACTTCTTGTTGTATATTTTGAAATATTTTTGCAATGGCTTGAGCTCCACTTACGCGCATTCGATAAGAACTTGGATTGCCAGGTTCTACATTTAATTTTACAGCAGCAATACCGGCGCCATCTTGGCCGCGATTATGCTGTTTCTCCATTAATAAATATAATTTATTGAGGCCGTAAAAGGCAGTTCCATATTTTTTCTGATAATAGGAAAGGGGCTTAAGAAGTCTTATATAAGCAAGACCACACTCGTGTTGTATAGCATCTGACATGAGAATGCAAATATACTTTGAATTAACGACTTTCAAAAATTTATTAAAAGTCGTTCCCGTTAACTAAAAAAACTTCCAAAGATGGCAATAATCAATATTCCCAATCCAATAAGAAGTAATATCAAGGAGCTTATTTTCTGAATTTTATCTACCGTGCTTGGGGTTAATTTAGATTTTATTTTACCAGCTAGTAATACTTTAAGCAAGTCTATGCTGATTATTAAACCCAAACAGCTCGTAAAGAAAATAAGTTTGTAAGAAAGGTTTTTATTAGCAATTACGGCTGCTGCGCCTAGCCAATTGATGGCTACTGCTGGATTAAGTGTATTAATTAAGAAGCCACTTGCAAATATTTTTGCAGTATCGGTTTTGCTCATAACCGTTTGCTCTGTAAAATCCACGTTTACACTCTTTTTTTTATTTAGCAAACCCACTAATCCAGCGCCTATTACTAATATAGACAGGGCAATTGCTAAGGGTTTTTCATAGGTTTTTAATACCAATAAGAATGAGGTAGCAGCATTCGCAATCACAACATATATGATATCGCTAACCGATACGCCAATTACAAATGCTATGCCTGCTTTATAACTATAATGAAGGCTATACTTTATTAATGCAAATAAGGTTGGTCCCACCGAGATCGCTAGAAATAATCCGAAAAGTAAGCCATTTAGCATAGCGCTGTCTATAGATGCCATATTAAAAACCCTGTTTTTCTGCGGTTAGTAATCGGGTAGTAGCATCTATAACACTTAGCTTAATGGTAAGATGTTGTTTTGGTAAAAGCTCTTTTATTTTACTTGCCCATTCAATACAAATTAAATCTTGTTTGTTATAAAGTGCATCTTCTAGTCCGGCTTGTATGCCTTCCTCTTTGCTTTCTATACGATACCAATCCATATGGGTTAATCCTTTATATTGGTCATGATCGACAACGGGATATGTTTGTATTAACGTATAGGTTGGACTGCTAAATGGTCCTGTTGCATTTAAGTAGTTTGCTATATGGCAAATTAGCGTTGTTTTGCCAGCACCTAAGTTTCCCTCAAAGGTCCAAATAGGATATCCTTTAGCCCAGGAAAATAATTCAGGAAGCATATCTTGAATTGTGGCTAAAGAATAGGAAATTTGTAGTGCACTGCTTTCATTCATGGTGCTAAGATAAGTAACAAAACGGAATACCGTATGGACCAATTGATATCAATTCAAGTAGAAGGCATGACCTGTTCTAATTGTGCATTAAGTATTACAAAATCTTTAGAAAAAAAAGGAGCTACCAATGTATCTGCTAATGCAGCTTCAGGGGAAGTAAATTTTGTTATTAAGGATGAAGAAAATCCCACAAATTATTTCGAGGTCATTGATAGCATTGGTTATGCAATAAAAGAGGAGGAGCATAGCACAGGCAAAAAGGATTCTTTTTTTGACAAACACATTTGGTTAGTCTTATCCTTACTCTGTACCATTCCCTTGTTGCTGCATATGTTTATGCCTATTTCATTATTGCACAATGCCTACTTTCAGTTTGCATTAGCAAGTATAGTGATGTTTATAGGCACGTTGAAGTTGGGCGTTAGTGCCTATCACTCTATAAAAAATAGAATTCCCAATATGGATGTTTTAGTGATGATGGGTGCTTATGCAGCTTATATTTATTCAGTAATAGGAAGTTTCTTCTTGCCGGTTGTACATCATAATTATTTGTTTTTTGAAACGGCTGCGTCTATAATTAGTTTGGTTCTTTTGGGTAATTATATAGAATATAAAACCGTGAAAGCAACCACCGTTGCAATAGATGATCTATTAAAATTACAACCACCTTCGGCACTTTTAATTTTAAAAGATAGTATTGGGAAAGAGACGATACAAGAAGTGGAAAGTAAATTCATTCGCAAAGATGATATTGTTTTAGTGAATGCAGGTGCCGCTATTCCTGTTGATGGGCAAATCTGTTTTGGTGCCGGCCTGATTGATGAAAAAATGATTAGTGGAGAAAGTGCACCGGTTTATAAAATAAATGGTGATGAGGTTATTGGCGGCACCATTCTTTTAGACGGCCCAGTAAAAATTAGAGCAACCAAAGTTGGTAAGCAATCTGTGTTGCAATCCATTATTAAAATGATAAGAGAAGCGCAAGCAGTAAAGCCTCCTTTGCAAAAACTTGCGGACAAAATAAGTATTGTTTTTGTACCCGTTGTTTTAGCTATTGCTCTTGTCACGTTTGCAGGCACTTATTTTTATGTTCATAATTTCACTATCGCTATCATGCGGAGTATTGCAGTATTAGTTATTTCTTGTCCATGCGCAATGGGGTTAGCCACACCAGCTGCTATAGCGGTTGGTTTAGGAAGGGCTGCACGCATGGGCATTTTAGTTAAAGGGGGCGATACCTTAGAGCGATTAAAAACTATTAAGCAACTTGTTTTTGATAAAACAGGCACCATTACTACAGGGCAAATGAAAATTGATAGTTTTCATTGTGATGGCATACTGGAGGTGGATTTTAAAAATATTGTGTATCATTTAGAAGCAAGCTCTTCTCATCCCATCGCTAAATCAATTTTAAAACAATGGACGAAAGAAGGTGCTGTAACGTTTGTAGAAATTAATGAATGGAAGGGCAAAGGAATGGAGGGTAAAGATGACAAAGGGGATATTTGGAAATTGGGTGCCGCTAAATGGTTGTATCAAGAAACCATGCCGTCGGGCCATGACTTGTATTTAACGTGCAATGATGTTTATAGAGGCGCTATTAAATTAATAGATGAATTACGCAATGATGCAAAAGAAACGTTGCAACTGCTCAAGCAAAAAGGCTATACCTTAATTTTATTAAGTGGCGATAGAAAAGAAAAATGCGAGGAACTTGCTGCGCAGCTTCCATTTGATCAGGTTTTATTTGAACATACCCCTCAAATGAAAAGTCAATTTTTGAAAGAATTGAATAGTAAAGAGCCAACTGCTATGGTTGGAGATGGCATAAATGATGCGCCAGCATTGGCAATGGCCGAGGTAGGCATTTCTTTAAGTGATGCCTCTCATATTGCAATGCAATCTGCCGCTATTATTTTATCAAGTAATCAATTAAGCAGCTTGCCTAAAGCCATTGCCTTAGGCACCTATACGCAACAAACCATCGTTCAGAATTTATTTTGGGCTATGTTTTACAATGTAATTGCTATTCCAGTAGCCGCTTTTGGATATTTAGAACCCACGTGGGGAGCAGGTATCATGGCCTTAAGCGATGTGGTATTAATTTTAAATTCGCTACGCTTGAACTATCGAAAATTATAGCAATTCTAATTTTAAAAAACGAGCAGTATGGCTGTCTTTGTTTTTGGCAACAACTTCCGGACTGCCTTGCGCTATAATAGTGCCACCCCCTTTACCGCCTTCTGGACCAACATCTATCATATAGTCGGCAGTTTTTATAATATCCAAATTGTGTTCTATTACAATTAAGGTATTGCCTCTGTCTACTAATTTATTAAGTACATTGATGAGTAATTGTATATCTTGAAAATGTAAACCCGTAGTTGGTTCGTCGAGAATATAGAGTGTTTTGCCGGTATCTCTTTTAGATAACTCTGTAGCAATTTTAATACGCTGTGCTTCGCCACCGCTGAGGGTTGTAGAAGATTGTCCTAGTTTGATATAGCCTAAGCCAACGTCATGAAGTGTTTTTATTTTTCGCAAAATAAAAGGAACATTATTGAAAAAACTTACCGCTTCTTCAATCGTAAGATTTAAAACATCTGCAATAGATTTCCCTTTGTATCTAATCTCTAAGGTTTCTCTATTATAGCGTGCTCCATTACAATGTTCGCAAGGTACAAATACATCGGGTAAGAAATTCATTTCTATATGCCTAAGGCCAGCACCTTCGCATGTTTCACATCGTCCGCCTTTCACATTAAATGAAAATCTGCCAGCTTGGTATCCGCGTATTTTTGCTTCTGGTACTAAGGCGAAAAGTTGACGAATATCGTTGAAAAAACCACAGTATGTTGCCGGATTACTTCGAGGTGTTCTGCCAATTGGACTTTGGTCGATTTCGATTACTTTATCTATATGTTCTAATCCTTTTATAGACTGATAAGGCAATGATTTTTGTTTGTAGTTAGGGTAGCAATGTGCAGCTACTAAAGGGTAGAGGGTTTCATTGATTAAGGTGCTTTTGCCGCTTCCACTAACACCGGTAACGCAGGTAAATGCAGCAATTGGAATTTTAATAGATACATTTTTAAGGGTATGGCCTTTAGCTCCTTTTAACTCTAAAAATGCTCCATTCCCTTTTCTACGTTGCGTAGGCACTTCAATTTTCTTTTCGCCACTCAAATA